>DASSFG010000624.1:0-25427 GCA_035694685.1 Pirellulales bacterium | reverse complement strand
ACCCACACGGTGCCGCGCAGGTCGAGCAGCAGGTTCGATGGCTTGATATCGCGGTGCAAGATGCCCTGAGCGTGCGCGTAGTGCAGGGCTTCCGCCACCTGCACGCCGATGTTGGCCACGCTCTGCCAGTACGTAAACTTTCGGCTTTTCTTGTGCGTGCCGCTCGAGCCGCCGGATAGAACATCGGCCGGGCTGGTGGGCGAAGCGGTATCCGAATCAGTGGCGGTGGCTGGGGCAGAGCTTGGCCAGCTAATGCTTGGCACTCCGGCAGAAGGTGACGGCCAAGCGATGCCCCGGTGCGTCGGTTCCGGGGCATCCGCCCCCCTGACGCCTGACGCCGGGTACCCTCCGGGTGGCCTGATGCCTGCGGCGTCTGCCACATGGGCCATCGTGTCGTCGAGATGCTTGTTGGAAGCGTCGGCTTCCGGAACAGGAGGATGGCCTTCCCGGGCCGTCGCGTTTTCGGGTGACGGGCTAGGAAGCCCATCCTCCGGCTCGACTGCCAATTGCTCGAAGGTGCCCTCCATCAGCGAGCGGGCCACGTCGGCCGCCGACACGTCGCGACGGCTGGCCCGTCGGCGGTCGAATTCGACGGTCGCACCCGACGAGTCGCGCAGGGGGTTCATCCGCCGCAACTCATCGAGCACTTCGTCCAAAGCCAGGCCCTGAATGAACTGCATCACGTAGTAGCCTGTGCCGCTCTCTTCGCCCACGCCGAAAACCGGCACGATGTTGGTATGGTGCAGCTTGGCCGCCGCTTTGGCCTCGCGCTGGAAGCGCGAACGGTGCTTTGGGTTTTCGAGTAGCTCCTTGGGCAGCACCTTGACCGCCACATGGCGGCCGAGCGAAACCTGCTCGGCTTCGTAGACGATGCCCATGCCGCCGCGGCCCACTTCGCGGATGATGCGGTAATCGCCCAGATGATCGAGCGGCGCCGCGCCGAGGGCCGGCTTGCCGCTGAGGCCGGCTTCGCCCAGCGAATCACCGCTGGCCGGGGCCAAGTCCTCCATCATCGCCAGCGCTTGGAACGTGTCGCGGATAAGCTCCGCGATCTCGGGATGACGCGCGGCATATTCCTTGATCGACGGGCGTTCGCCGCGGCGCAGGCGTGCGGTGAATTCCTCGGCCAACCGCTCGACGAGTTCCAACTCCTGGTCTTCGGTCATCTGGCAGGCTCCTGTTTAACAGGCAATGTCCCAACTCGCCTCTCATCAGCGACAACAAACACCTTCGCTTGGGAATGACGAATGACGAAATCCGAATGACGAAAGAAATCTGAATGATGAAGCCCGAATGCTGGTGGCGGTCGCCGCTTCTCCATTCGTCATTCGGGCTTCGTCATTCTTTCGTCATTCGTCATTAGGCATTCGTCATTTGACGTCACTCCGTCAGGTGCAACTCCCGGAGGATTTTTTGCAATCGCGCCAGGGCGCGGACGTAACGTTTGCTTGCGGCGGAGGTCTCCAGTTCCAATTCCTGGGCCGCCTCGGCGTTGCTCAACTGCTCGAAGTGCCGCAGCGCGAGGATTTCGCGGTCGAGCGGGTCGAGGCTGTTGAGCGCTTCTTGGAGTTGAATCCGCATCTCCGCCTTCAGCGCCGCTTGCGATGGCGAGGTCAATTGCCCCAGCAACTGCGCCGCCAGCGAGACGGAATTCGCCGCCGGCAACGCGCCGCGGTGCAACGAAACCTCTCGGCCTGCGTCGCGGGCCTGCGTGCCCAGGTGCGTGCGATGAATCTCCAGCAGCTTGTCGCCGGTGATGCGCCGCAGCCACAGGAAGAAGGGCGCTTGTGGCCCGGCCAGGTAGGTCGGCAAGCGACGCGCGGCCTCTAAAAACGCGTCTTGCAATACGTCCGAGTCGTCGACGCGGCCTTGCAGCCGGCGGTTCAGGCGCAGCCGTATCATCTTTTTAAGGCGCGAGCGGTACCGCTCAAACAATTCGCTGAGCGCCTGCTGGTCTCCCCGGGCGGCGCTGGTAAGCAGCGCGCTGTCGTTTTCTTCGTCGCGCATGGCGATTCCCATAATACCTTAAGTGCGCGACGGCAGCGAATGAGGACACCAAAAATCATACGCCCGACAGATCGTCGTTGGCGATGGTGAGGAGCTCGGCGAGAAGTCCCGTGTGTATTCCGCCGTCTTGCCGCGTTTGCTCGAGCCAGAATTTGACCTCCTGCTGTGTGGGAGAATGCTGCGAAAGATCGGCATAAATGGCGTCGATGATTTGTGTGTTGTTCTCGACGCTATTGCTTATCAGCACGGCCACCCTGAGCCGCGCTTCGGCCGGAGTGAGCTGCGCTTTGCCCGCACTTTGCCCTGTTTCGAGCGAACTGAGCCGGTTTAGCCAGTACGTTTCGGCGGCCGGTTCAATGGTGCGTCCAAACAGCTTCTCGTAAACCGCGTCGATCCATTTCTGATCGGTGCCGCTGGCCGCCGTGTAGAATTCGTCCGAAGCGAGAAGGTGTGCTTCGACCGTCTCGACATTCATTCCATTATCCAGTTGCTTGGCCCAATAACTGGCGTCCGCGGCGGCGGCGGGGCGGCCCAGCAGCCCGTCGAACAGCGGTTGGACGATATGGCTGACGTTATACTCGACGTTGTGAACGATCGAGTCGGCCACGTTTTGGACCGATGCGCCGCGGTCGAGAAGGTTGGAGTAGTATCCCAGCGCGGCGTTCTCGGCCGAGCGGCCCAGTAGGTCGTCGAAGAGCGAATTGATGGCCGTGTCGTCAGCGGTGATCTTTTCAGCGAGCTTCTGAGTCAGCCCCTGCGTCGAAGATTGGGCCGACCAGTATTGCAATTCCTCCTTCGTTGGCGAGCGGTTGCCAAATTGGTTGAACTCAGCGTTGATGAGCCGCGAGGTGCTCTCGGGGCTATCGGCGATCTCCATGCTGATTTCCAACGGAGACTTACCCGACTGGAATTGCGAGTAAAAGTACATCTGCGCGGATTTATCCGCCGTACGGCCATTATCGGCCTGAAATACCAGGTCCAGCCATTGGCCAAAGGTGTTAGCATCGGCGCCTTGGGCGGGCATATCTCGCGTCAGCGTGATCTGTCCTTCGAGTGTTCGCCGGCCCTCGTGCGGCGTTTTCTTGAGTAAGGCGTCGGTTTCATCGGTCGTGGCCGCTCGGCCGAGCACTTGCTTATAGACCGGCTGGATGACCTGGTTGATGTAGAACTCGTCGCTGTCGGTGATCGACGCGGCCACGTCGTCGAGCGTGACGCCATTCGCGAGCTTGCTTGAATAGTACGACATCGCCGCATTATCGGCGGAGCGTCCGAGCAACGTCTTGAAGACCGTGCCGGCATTTCCGCCGCCATGGTGGCTGGATTCAGGCCGCTTCGCCGTCATGGTCGACGTGCTGCCGCCGTTGTCATCCACGGTAACGGTAATGATGTCGCTCTCCTTCCGCTGCACGAGCTCTAACGTCCTGCCGTAGACGTGCGTGCCGAAGACCCGAAAACCGCCATCCTCGGCCGAGACGGAGCCGGCGGTCGTTGTGCCGTCGCCCCAGTTGATGTTCGCGGTGAAGTCGCTGGCCGCCGCGTCGGGGTTGGCGTCGGTGAACGTTGCCGTGAGCCCGGTCAGGGCAGCGGTCGTCGTCACCGATGCGACCGTAACGTGTTCCGGCTCGCCGACTTGGACCGAGACAGTGCCGGCGCTTAGCGGCGCGTCGGCCACCGTCATGGTGTCGGTCGAAGCGCCGATCACGGATTGCGTCAATCCGGAGATCGTTTCGTAGACCCTGACGTTGACCGTCAACGGCGTGGCGCTTTCTTCGGCATAGGTGTGGCTGCCGGTGATGGTATACGAGCCGAGGACGTCCGGCCCGCTAATCGTGCCAACGGATAGAACGGGGGCGCCGGGATCGTGAATGGGTCCGTTGCCGCCGGTTCCCCAGTCAATAAACGCAGAGTAGGTGTCATCGTTTTTGGGCAAAACGTGGTTGGGATCGCGGAAGATGGCGACGGTGCCCGAGAAGGCCACGCCTTCGGTAGCGGTCAGCGTGCCCAGGTTCGTGGGCTCCAGCATCCCGGGCAGGGAGAGCATTTCGCGTGTTTCCAGCCGCTCGACGCCGGCGCATCGGCGGAGCGCGCGTTTGCCGCGGCGCGAAGGCGATGATTGCCGTTGGCACGCGGCGGCGATTTGAGACCGACGAAGACACGCTTCGGCAAAGTGGTTCATGGCAAGGCCTGCGGGGTAAAGGCGGTGGCTGGCGGCCCCGATACCACCTTAAGTGCGCTACAGGCCCGAATGAGGACAGGAAGAATTGCCCGCCCAGGGATAAATGGAGTCGGGAGTCGAAAAGACATGGCTCGTCCGCGCTGCGGACAAACAAGCAAAACGTGGCAGTCTTGCCATCCGTTGGCAATCTTGCTCGCCCGCGCTGCGGACGAACGAGCAAAACGTGGCAATCTTGCCCCCGGTTGGCAGTCTTGCCCCCGGGCGCGTCGCCCGAAGGCGTCTCGGGCCGGCCAACAAAACGTGGCAGTCTTGCCCCTCGTGGCAGTCTTGCTCCTGCCGGCGCGCGGCCGGGGCTGCGATCGCAAAAAATTTAACACGCGGGTGAAAGATTTTGGCCCGTCGATGCATAGTAACTAATAGAGGCATGAGCGCGAGCGCGGGGCGAGACGTCGCCGAGCCCATCGTGGAACTTATTGCTTGCCAGTGGCGTCTAAAACCGAGAGGGGCAGATCAGGGGATAGGGGCAGGGATTAGGAAAGCCGCAGGCACCGAGGGTAAACGCCCGGCGGTTGGTCTTTGACAATTTGAAAGGCAATTGCAAGCCGGGGGGCAGCCTTGGAAATGACCACAAGATGTTGTGGTTATCACGCGGAGAGCCACAAAATGTGCCAAGATGGCCAACTGCGCGCGTTACGCATGAGCGGCGAACTTGGCTCCAGGCGCAGACCGCCCCTCACCCCGACCCCTTTCCCAAAAGAGGGCGATGGAGAAGGCGACCCAAAAACCATTACCGCTATTTCCGCGCGGCGGCGCGGGTGGGTTTGCCGGTGGTGGAGTTGGCAGCGAACTCGATCGTGGCGGCAAGCTGTTCGTCGGCGTTGCCCAGTCGTTCGGCCAGGTCAGATTCGACCGTAAAGGCAAACACCGCCAGGTGCCCCTTACGGTCGGCGATGAGATAGTAACGCCACTGGATGGGCAAGTCGGAGACACGGCCTTCGGCCACAATGCGGTAGATATGGTGCCCGAGTGAATTCGTCGCTTCGCTGGCTTCCAGGTAGCGC
The DNA here is from genome assembly GCA_035694685.1 of Pirellulales bacterium. Classification (GTDB taxonomy): domain Bacteria; phylum Planctomycetota; class Planctomycetia; order Pirellulales; family JAICIG01; genus DASSFG01. The sequence goes on along the minus strand of DASSFG010000624.1, from coordinate 20,183 downwards.
CCAAAACTCTCGCCGAGCGAACGCTCCAGGTCGTGTTGGAAGGTGGCTAGCGAAGGTTCCTTACCCGGTTCGACGTCAGCCAATGACGATACGTTGCACTGGGCCACCAACTCGCCGCGGTCGAGATAGCGCAAGGCCAGCAGTTCGCCGGCGTCGGTCATCAGGTGCCAGTTGCGATTGTGATAAATGCTGAACTTCTTGGTCGGCGACACACACTCCAAGGTCAGGAACTCCGGGCGAGGTTCGAGCGGCAGTTGTGCCAGTGCCGCCTCGCTCAGCTCCTGCTCGCCTCCGCTCGACGGCGCCAGCGCGAGCTGCAACTTCGCGACAACATCGAGTCCGGCATTGACCAGGCCGATGGCCCGTTTCTCTTTCACGAGCAGCCCGAGTCCGGTCACGCGACGCTGGTTGAAGTCGAAGCGGTATTTCGCTTTGACCTCGATCTCGGTGGCCACGCCACCCACGGCGCCGAGCAGCTTGCCGGCCATTTCCAGCCTGGCCCGATCGGCGGCCACATCTTTCAGCTCGCTCTCGACGTCACTTTGGCTCACCACGTCGAGTCCCAGCAGGGCGGCCATCAAAGCGGAGTCGTGCCGCCAGCGATCGCCAACCTTGACCGCCTTGAATGGCAGTAATTGATCGAGCAACAAACTATTGGCGGGCACGTCGACCAGGTCGAGCTCCTCGCGCGTCAGTGGGCCGGTAGGACTGAAGAGTGTGACTCGGCCATCGGCTTCGTCGGCCACGATCAACCGCCGCGACGCGCGCAGCTTGGGCTCGACGGCGCCCTCGCCGATCTTGATTGCGGCCCGAGCCTGGCGGTACTGACGCACCGATCGGACGTGGGTCGTGCCCGCGGCGGAGCGAACCGATTGGTCCTTTTCGTCGTATACCAATTGAGCGGAAACGCTCATCTTGAGTGTTTTGGGTTTCCCTTCTTCGACCAGTTTCAGGTCGCCGCCGACGTCGAGTTGGGCCTCGATTCGAACGGTTTTGTCCGGTTCGACTCCAGGCCGCAGGTCGTAGCCTTTCTCGGCGGCGCCTGCGCCGCTGAGGGGGGCCAGCATCACAAGTGACGTGAAAACGATCGGCAAATGGCTGCGCGACATGCAGGTTCTCGAAAAAATGACCGTGGATTTTTTTGCCCAGCGAGGTGTTACTTCGGCTAGATCGACTCTCCTGAAGAGTAGAGTTAAGTGGAAAAGAATGGAGGGAACTTGGACGCATTGGGGGTTGTCTCAAAATTAGACAGGCGGCTCGGAAACGCTACACGCCAAAATGTCCCGTGGCAGGGGCAGGAGCCTGCCTCAAAAACTTTGACCCTGAGGGTCTTTGGGGTCGTCACACTGTGGATGACGATCTCGCAAGCTTTCCAAAAAAACCGTTCCGTGGTGAACTTGTTAGCCTGCGGCTGCGGTTAACTAAGGGAATATTTTACGGAAACTATGATATGGCAGAGGCTTATGGTATAAAGATGGCACGCTTGGCGAACCATAAAGGCCAAGATTGTCGCCCTTACGAGCGAACTTCTTTAAGCGGAATGCCACTTTATCACTTGGAGCACGGGCGGTAACGGAAGCGCCCTGATTGAGTTGCTGGACGGATTCTTGGTGGTTGACTTTTCCGTGGCCCGGTTTTAGCTGCTGTGGTGGAGGCGGTACGAAAGTTAACACAACTTGGCAGCGGCAGGGCCACAAACAAAGCGGGCAAGAAGGCAATTGCGGTAGGTCAAAGGGCCCGCCACGAAGCGGAACGAGAGAAACAGGTCACGGCAAGCGCACGCAGGGATCGCCGTAAGACAGATGGAGAACAGAATCATGCACCGAGATTACATCAATTCGAGTCTACGCGAGCTTTGCGACCAGCAGGTGCGCTATGCGCCGCGTGAAAAGAAGGTCGAGCAAGCCAACCGTGCCGAGCGGCTGTTGACCGAGCTCGATCCGAAGCGCACTTACACCTACGAATACCTTTGCTACCGCATTACCGATTTCCGGCCTGAATCGCATCGGATGTCGAAGATGTCGGGCGAGCAGGCCCAGCACGATTTGCGGTTGTTCGTCGAGGACGTGTCCGACGCCGCCAACCTGCCGGTGGACGCCGCCGGAGAGAAGGTGCTCACCGTCGAAGAGCTGAGCAAGCAATTCAAGGTTTCGACAAAGACGATCTCGCGCTGGCGGCAGCAGGGCCTCGTCAGCCGCCGCTTCATGTTTGACGGCCGCAAGCGAGTGGGCTTCTTGCAGAGCTCCGTCGATCGGTTCGTGAAGAAGAACGAGCAGCGCGTCAGCCGCGGGGCCCGTTTCAGTCAACTCAGCGACGAAGAGCGCACCGACATCATCGAACGCGCCCGGCGCCTGGCCCGCGCTGGCGGTTTGCCGGCTGAAGTTACCCGCCGGGTGGCGGAGCGAATGGGTCGCAGCGTCGAAACGATTCGTTACACGCTCAAGGCGTTCGACGCCGAGCATCCCGATCTGGCTGTCTTCCCCGAAAACACCGGACCGATCTCCGACGAGACCAAGCGTCGCATCGACCAGCAGTATCGGCGGGGAGTGTCCGTCGACGCCCTGGCCAAGGAATATGGCCGGACGAAGACCAGCATTTACCGTATTCTGAACGAGACGCGGGCGGCCCGCATCATGGAGCTGCCGCTCGACTTTATCGACAACGAGCTGTTCCGCAAGGCCAAGGCCGACGAAATCTGCCTGGGCGAGATGCCCGAGGCCCCGGCGGCCAAGAAGAGCCGGTTGCCGAGCGGACTTCCGCCCTACCTGGCCAGCTTGTACGAAGTGAGCCTGTTGACCCGCGAACAGGAGGTTTACCTGTTCCGCAAGTTCAACTACCTGAAGTACAAGGCCAATGACCTGCGGAGCGAGCTCGACCCGGCTCGGGCAAAAAGCGGCCTGATGGACCAGATCGAAGAGCTGTACGAAGAGGCCGTGGCGACGAAGAACCTGATCATCCGTGCCAACCTGCGGCTGGTGGTATCGATCGCCAAGCGGCACGTGGGGCCGGTGGACAACTTCTTCGAGCTGGTGAGCGACGGCAACATGTCGCTGATGCGGGCAGTCGAAAAGTTCGACTTCGCGCGCGGCAACAAGTTCAGCACGTATGCGAGCTGGGCCATCATGAAGAACTTTGCCCGCACCATTCCCGATGAGCTGCGGCGGCGCGATCGCTTCCGCACCAGCAACGAAGAGATGTTCTCGGCAACCGAAGACGAGCGGACCGACCAGTACGAGCAGGAACATGCCCAGGAGCAGCGCGAGCTGCAGATTGGCAAGATTCTGGAGCGGCTCGACGAGCGAGAGCAGACCATTATCAAGAGCCGCTTCGGCCTGGTCCGGGGCCAAGAGCCGCTCACGCTCAAGGAAGTCGGCGCCGAGATGGGCGTCACCAAAGAGCGTGTGCGACAGATCGAGGCCCGCGCTTTGAGCAAACTCCGCAAAGCGGCCCAGGAAGAGAAAATCGACATTCCGGGGTTGTAAAGGAGTGGGCCTCACGCGATGACCACCTTCAAGCAACTGACCGATTTTCTCGTAGCGCTAGGCGTCGACAAGGTGCCGCATACGAAGGAAAACTTCTTGGCGCACTTGATTGCCGTCTATCGCGACCTGAAAGCCTGGGGCTGCGACGACGAGTTGTGCCGCGCCGGGATGTTTCACTCCATCTACGGTACCGAACGCTTTCAGCGTTTTTCGCTGCCGCTCAAGCGCCGCGGCGACGTGCGCGAGCTAATCGGCGAGCGTGCCGAGAAACTGGCTTATCTGAATTGCGTCATGGACCGGGCCTCGTTCGATAACGCTGCCTTCGGCGACGGCGACCACTACTGCATCGTCGAACGGATCAACGGCGAGGAGATCGAGCTGCCCCGGTCCGAGTTCGACGATCTCTGTCGTGTCCATCTTTGCGATTGGCTGGAGCAGGTGCCTCGCTCGCAGGAATGGGACTATCGGCGGCCCGCCTACCGCCGCCTTGCCGAACGGCTCGGCGGCGTGGCCCAGGAAGCCTACGATCGCGTGTTCGCCGCTGAGACGGCGTAGCGCGAATCAAGTCATCGGCCGCTAGCCGACGCCAGGCAGACAATCTGGGCGCGGTGAGCCTTTGGAGTGCGGCGATTTATCGCCGCTTTTGTCGGTCGCGGAGCGGCCTTTCTTTCGTCGTGCCCGCTATCGGTCGCCGTCCCGCGCATCGAAAGAAAGCGGCTCCGCCGCAAGCCAAAGCGGCGATGAATCGCCGCACTCCAAAAAGGATTGCGATGCCTTTCAGCGACCCAGCAGTACGGGAGCGACTTCCTGCGGCTTACCGCCGCCGTACACCCTAAAGGTGGTCGGGCCGCCTGGCGTGCCAATGCCGCCCACGGCCTGCGGTACATAGTAGGCGCGACCATTTTGACTGCCGCCGGAAGGCGAGTTCCAGCCCAGGCCCTCCGCTTCGCTCAGCAATTGATCGAGCCGCTTGTCAAGGATGGTCCGCCGGGCGTCGTTGCGCTTGGTGATCGTGTCACGAAGTTTTTTCACCTTCGCCTCGATGCGGGCAACCTCCAACTCGCGAGCTTTCTGTTGCGCATCGAATTGCCGGCCGAGCGTATCGTGGAGCTTTTCCTTGAGCTCGGCTTTCTGCTTCTCGTCCGTAGCGTCGGCGAGCTGTTTGGCAAGTGATTCCGCCTCATTGGCAAGCTGGGTGTCTTGCGCGCTGAGCTGCGCCATCTCCTGGCTGCCTTCATCCGTAGCACGAATCTGCCTGATCACGTAGGCGTTCGCGCCGCCAGGAGGTACAGGCGTTGGATCCCGACCTACTACGGGAACCGCTTCAGGAAGCACGGGCAATCCAGCGGCCGGTTGTTGCGCCACCGCAGACGGCAACGACACCGTCGCCGCAACGGCCACAATGCTAAGCAGGAATGCTCCGAAGAACGCGTAACGCATGGAAAGACTCCTTTTGGTCAGAAACGGGGTGATTGAACCGTCGGGAACGCTATTGTCGACGTGGTGCGGGGACGGCGGGAGCCGCTGCCGGGGGCATCGTTATCGGCCTCATGCCCGGCAGGCGCCCTGGCGATTGGGGCAGGCCAAGCGGTGCATACTGCACGCCGTTGGAGGCGGTGGAGTTCCAACCCAGCCCTTCGGCATCGTTAAGTAGCTGCTCGTAGCGATTGTCGATGATCTTACGGCGCGAGTCGGTGCGCTTGCGCACCAGGTCGCGAAGCTTTTGTACGCGGGCCTCAATCCGCGAGATCTCCATTTCGCGCAGTTTTTGCTGCGCGTCGAACTGTTTTTCGAGCGCGGCCGCCAGGCGTGGCTTCAACTCCGCTCGTTGCTTGTCGTCGTCGCTGTCGGCCAATTGCCGCGCGAGCGTTTGCACCTCGACCTCCAGTTGCTGGTCTTGGCTGGTCAATTCCGCCAGCTCAGGGTCTGCGGCCGGGGGCCCCCAACCTCCCTGGACCGCTCCGTAGGGTGCTTGCACGGAGTTGTACGTAGCGGGCGGGTATCCGGCCACTGCGTTGCCTGGTGGAGTTGGCGCTCGGTCAGCGTAGGGATCGAATGCGACAGGGTTGCCGTCGGTTGCAGGCGGAGTAGTACTTGGCTCCGCGGCCGATGGTGAAGACGTCCTGTTTGCGGGCTGGGCAGCCGCTTCGGCGGCTTCTCGCTGCGCTGCTGCTGCTTGTTGCGCCACCGCACGTTCGTGAAGGACAACCGCGACGCCGGCGAATGCCAACAAGGTCGCCGCGCCGATGGCCAGGGTTAAACGCATACACTACCTCCTTACAGGAATCAGGGACCGTTATCAAATTGTCGCTCGAGCTGTTGCAACTCTGCGTCGAGCCTGACGATGCTTTCGTTGCTAGCGTCGCCCAACGATGACGCCGGCTGCCCAAGTTCGCTTTCAAGCTGCTTGACTTGCGCTTCAGCCCGTGCCAGCTCGCCGTCCATGTCGGCCAGACGAAGGTCAGCAGGAGGCGTTGATACCTGGGTGATCGCCGCTGCCTCGGTCGACACTATGGCAGTGCCGGCTGCCACGCGCGGTTCAGTGCCGCTCGAGGTGCCGATTCCGGCCGCACCGCCCGGCACTCGCCAGGCGAGAGCGGCAATCACGACGCCCGTCAGAACGCCGAGCGTGATCCAACTCGCTCGACGGCTCCAGCGGCGCCAACCCCTCCGACGCACCGACAATCTGGCCGGCTTCGGTGCGACGTTCGGTCGTTGCAAGTGAGCCAAGTGAGCGGCCAGCAGTTCGGCTACTTCTCCCGCCGACTGGATGCGGTCGTGCGGCTGTTTCGAGTGCAGCTTCTCGATGATCTCGGCCAGCCATTCGGGTACTTCGGGGTTCGTCTCTCGGACCGGCCGCGGCGTGTCGATACAGAGCCGTCGCCAGACCGCCATGAACGTCTCGGCCCGGAAAGGTGAATGGCCGGTACACATGGCATAGAGCACACTGCCCAGGCTGAACAGGTCAGACCGATGGTCGACCGTTTCACCACGGGCCTGCTCGGGCGCCATGTATTGCGGAGTGCCGGCAATGATGCCGCTGGCCGTCAGACTGGCGTCGTCGATGGTGCGCGCCAGGCCGAAGTCGGTGATCTTCACCCGCTCGACGCCGTTCTCGAGCAAGATGTTTGCCGGCTTGATGTCGCGATGCACCAGGCCCTGCGCGTGGGCGGCGGCCAGACCGGCGGCCGTCTGCATGCCAATCCGCAGGACTTCTCTCGTTTCCAGCGGCCCTTGTCGATCGAGACGATCTTGCAAAGAGCAGCCCGGCACGTATGACATGACCAGGTAGGGAAGTCCCTCATGCTCGGATACTGAGTGGATGGCCACCACGTGTTCGTGAACCACGGCTGCGGCCGCCTGCGCTTCGCGTGCGAAGCGACGTCGCGCCGAACCGTTGTTGGCAAGCTGCGGCGAGAGCACCTTGATCGCCACGTGCCGGTTCAGTGCCGGATCGAGCGCTTTGAGCACGACGCCAAAACCGCCCGAGCCGATCACCTCGGTCACCAGGTACTCGCCGAAACGGCCCAGATACCGCTCGTCGTCGATCGGCAGCAGGAAGCCCAGCCAGGGGCCGTCTGTGTCGCTCGGCATCGCTGGTTCGCCCGCCGCCGCCGCGTCGCCAGACGACAGATGCGATTGGGCCTTTTGCCACCAATCGCGTCCGGCGGAGAGCGCTTCGAGGTGGGTGCGGCAGTCTTCGCATTGCTCGAGGTGCGTCGCAAGCTGCTCGTGCGCCTCGCCCACCAGGCGATCGTCCAGCGCCAGCCGCAAGCTGGCATGGTCGCATTCAAAATGGTTACGGCGTGAAACCATGGTGCTGGTCTTAGGTCTTAGGACTTAGGTCTTAGGACTTAGGTCTTAGGACTTAGGACTTAGCTACTAAAACTAAGACCTAAGACCTAAGTCCTAAGACCTAAGATCTCTCCCTTCGACTTCTTCAATCTTTTCTCTGAGACGAGCCATGACGCGGCTGCGGGCAATGTAGACGGCCCCGACGCTGAGCGCCAGTTCGTTCGCTACCTCGTTGGCATGGCGGCCTTCCACGCTGGTCTGCCAAAAAGCCTGCCAGGTTGAATGCCGAAACGACTTCTTCACTTCCTCCGCGGCCCATTGAAAAAGCTGACGTTCATATTCCACAATCAACTGTCGCGATTCCTGGTCGTCGGCCGGCTGCTGGTCGAGCAGCCGCTTGAGGTCGCTGCCGCCCACGGCACCTGGGTGCCGTTGCCGATGCCGGATGGCATTGATCATCACGTTGCGAGCGATGCGAAACAGCCAGGCCCGAAACGAGCCGCGATCGGACCGCTGCTGCCAGCGGTCGATGGCCTTGGCCGCCGCCTGGAACACTTCCTGGCAGAGGTCATCGGCATCGGCATGCTGAAAACCACGCCGCCGTGCCAGGCGGTAAACCAACGGCTCGTAGATTTCCGTAAACTCTTGCCACGCTTGCTCGTCGGCAGGCTGGCACAGGCGTACCAACAGGCTGTAACGAGTGCTGGGAGCGTCGGACATGGGCTTTCCTCAACCTAATAGACACCAGACGCCTGAAAACCTTTCAATCGGCGTGGTTCGCACGACTCGCATCACCCTTTAGTGTCAATCGTGTATCGACCGTTGGGCGTTGGGACGAGCCACCCAGAGGGTAAACCCGGATTGTACGCAGGTCGGCGCGACAGCGGCTTTTTTTTTGGTTTCCCTGACTACGTTCGCCAGTGCTGATTTTGTTCCGACTTTTACATAGCCCAGGCATTTATGCCTTGGGTAACAATGGTCCCGCGAACGACCGCACATGACCGGCGTCGAGCGCCGCCTGCGGCGGCCCTCGACGCCGGTCATGTGCGGAAAAAAGGGTTGCGTCTTGGTTACCCAGGCATAAATGCCTTTGGGCTAGGCAAAAACCTTCGCCCCTGGGAACAAAACACGGGCCAAGGAACTTCGTAACCACAGCTTGATTTGCGACAGTCCAGTCACCCTTCGTGAAAGCTGCCAGAGCGACCCTACTGCACGCTGACCGTCTTGAGCAGGTTGACCCAAGGCACGAACAGCAACAAGGCATACGCGAGCACGGTCGTGCCGCCGATCAGTAACGTAAGAAACATGGGCAAAAAAGTCTGAACCGCTTCGGCGCGCTGACGGGCACGCTCGTGATAGCTCGCGGCGGCATGCCGCAAGGCGGAGACCAGCACGGCGCCCTCTTGCCCGGCGGCGAGAAACCAGGCCACCATGGGCGGAAAGCGGCCCGCGAGCGAGACGTACTCGCGCGGCTGGACACCGCTCTCGATAGCCGACGCCAGGGCTTGGGCATCGGCCGCCATTCGCCGGTCGCCGCTGGCCGCCGCGGCCAGACGCAAACCCTCGCCGAGTGGCACACGCTGATCGACGAGCAGCGCCAGGACATCGGCAAACGTCGCCGCATGGCATAAGTGCAGCAACCGCCGAGCACCGGGCGCCCAAGCCAACCAGCGCGCTTGTCCCAGCGACATGGCCCGTTGCGATTGCCGCCACCAGACGGCGACGGCCAGCAAGATGACGATGGGAACGACCGGCCCCCACCAGGCCACGCTGGGCGCCAAGTCGGCGAACCATCCGATGAACGTCGCCGACGACACCCGAAAGTCGCGAAAGCCGGGCAGCACCCGCGGCACGAAGAAGGCGACGAAACCTACAAACAGGCCCCAACCAAGCAAGAAGACGACAACCGGATAAATCATGGCGGTGGCCGTCACCTGGCGCAACTCGGCAATACGCCGAGCGGCACTGGCCAGACCCTCGAGCGCTGCGGCCAGACGCCCCGATTTCAGTCCCGCAGTTACGACCGACACGTAGAGTTCTGGCAACTCGCTTCGAACGGCCAGCAAGGCCCCATCGAGCTGCTCGCCCCTGGCCAGACGATCGGCCAACTCAGCCGCCAGGCGACCACCGCGGCCAGGCAGCTCGTGTTCGAACGCCCGCAGGCCGCTTTCCAGAGGTACGCCCGACCGCACCAACGCCGCGATCTCGTCGTTCAACGCCAGCAAGTCGTCGAGCGAGTACGAATTTCGGCCGGTGAGCGATTCCACCATTTGCCGTTGTCCGTCCGGTTTGCCCTTGCCCGGTTTAGTGTTGTCCAGTGTTATTTTTTGGCTGGGGTCCGCACGCGAGGCGCCGCGGGGGGCGCGGCCCCAGTCGCCGGAGGCGCGGCGCCAGTCGCCGGAGGCGCGGCGTCCGTCGCCGGGGGCGGCAACGTCTCGCCGCCCTCGTCGTCTAAGGCGCCGCGAAGCTCTTTCATATAACCGCGGAACATGCCGCGGCCGAGTTGGAAGGTGTCGGCGTCGCGCGACTGCACGCGCGAGAGCGTGTTCATGAGCAGGGGCTTGAAAACTCCGTAGAGTTCCATGCCTTGCAGCGTGCTCCCCACGAGACGCAACGTAACTTGCGCCTTGGTGATTTCGACGTTCAGCCGCTCGACGCGGGTCGTTTCGTCCACCTGCGAGCGGTCCATGCTTAAGCGCAGGGCCGCCGCTTGCTGCCCGCCGTCGCGCTCGACTTCCGGGCGCAGCTCGAGCATCTGATCTCGCTGCCGTCGCGCCTCGGCAAGCTGCTTTTCCAAGCTGGCCCGCGTTTTTTCGTCGGGCGCGGAGTCAACCTGCGCCTTGAGCTCGGCGACGCGGTCATTGATGGCCGTCAACCGCAAACCGGAAAAGGACAGGATCAGGTCGATCACGTCGTCCATGTCCTTCAGAGGGGGAGTGGCTGCGAGTTTTTCGCGCATCCGCAGGCGAAACGTTTCCTCGGCGCTCAACGGACCATCGCGTACCGCGCCCTGCTGTGCGCGGCGGTCCAATTGATTGGCGAACCGCTGCATTGCCTTATTGGCCAGCGCGACTACGTCGGTTTGGAAACGCAACTCGCCGTCGAGCGTGCCTTTCGGCCGGCCGTCGTCGCGGCGCTGCATGCTGGCACGCAAATCCAGGTCGACCTGCGTCGGCTCGTCGGACCAGCCCGAGCGCCGCAGCCGTGCAGCGCCGACGAGGTGTACCGTATCGCGCGCGAAGTTGGTTTCGGCCGGGTCAAACCGCAATCGCAGTGACTCTAAGCCGCGCTCGTCGTCGAGCAAGGGCTTGATCAGCTCGATGATTCCCTCGTTCACTTTGGGAATGTCGAGCGCCGGCATGTTGCCGGCGGCATTGCCGGCCAATGAGTCGAGCAACTGCCCTAAAGCACCTTCAGATCCCGCTAGTTTGCGCAGGCGTTCACCACGTTGCGCTCGCCGTTCGGGCGTGCCGCGGCGCGGAGGTGGAGTATTGTCTTCCTGGGCCGGCAAGCTGCCGACGGCCAGCAGCACGGCAAACGCCGTCAGCGGGGCGATTTTTCTCATGTCGATCTCCTTGGTTCAAGCGGGCGGCAAGCACCCTTCACTAAAGCATGCGGCACGGTGGGTTGGGTGTCAATCGCAGCCGGTGTTTTGGTAGTGTGTCGATGCGGGTTGGCCGCGTGGATAGGCTGGGGCAAGCTCGATCTAGCGATCGCCGCACCACCACCTTGCCGGCGCAAATTTGACGTTTTTCGGCTAGTTGTTAGCATGCGGCAAGGGCCCTTTTTCTTATCGCGAGGAGCAATTATGAGCAGGCCGTCTCGAGTGGTCGCATGCTTCGTGGGCATCGTTTCGCTGGGTTGGATGTTTGTTTTGTCGGCCGACGACAAAAAAAAAGAAGAAAGCGACGGCAAAGGCGACCGTAAGCAACGGGCCGCCGACCAGCTCGCTTTGGCCGAGCAAGCCGTCGCCCTGGGTATGGAAGGCTTTCGGGCCAGCCGCATCCGCCTTTCCGACGCTCAGGTTGAACGCTGGTCGTTGCGCCGCATCGACGCCCTTAAGGCGGACGGCGCAAGTGACAAAGACCTTCACAAAGCGCGGCTGGCGCATCGCGACCTGATGGAAAAGCTGGAGAAGCTCGCTGAATCGTTGTTCAAATCATCGAACGCCGCCGAGCTTGACCTGCTCGAAGCCCGATACGCCCGCCTCGAAGCCGAGCGGCAGCTCGCCGCTGACGATGACGAGTCGGACGATGACGAAGACGACGACAAGGGCGCTACGCGGGAGCAGCGCAAGAAGAAATAGCCGCCGCATTGGTGCGCGAGAAGCAGACAAGCGGTTATAATGAAATAGCCGGTACAGAGTTCCGTTACCCGTCTTGGACATTCGGGCACCCCTTGTTCGCCTATCTCACGATCACCGCGGGTCAACGCGCAGGCAGCAGCGTGCTGCTCGACCATACGAAGAAAACGCGTATTGGACGCGGCGCGGAGTGCACGCTCATGCTCAGCGACGCCCTTTGCTCGCGCGTACACGCCGTCATCTCCTACGAAAACGGCTCCTGGTGGGTGCGTGATGCGCAGAGCCGCAACGGCACATTCGTCAACGGCCAGAAGGTCGACGAGGCCGCCATCGACGACGGCCACCGCGTGCGGGTCGGCGCCACCGAGTTCTTGTTTCATCAGAGCGAGCAACCGCCCACCGTCGGGCCGATGGCCGATTTCAGCGTCACCCAGACGCTCATTAAAGACACTCGCATTGGCGCCGCCGACGGCGAGGCGTTCTCGGTGGCGGCTGTTCACGATTCGGAGCAATCGAAAGAGCTGCTCCTGCTCTATCAGCTTTGCATCCGCTTGCTGGGCTGTAGCGACCCCAATGAGCTGATGCGTGTTTCCCTTGACCTGCTGCGCGAGCGCACCGAGGCGTCGGTAGCCGGTTTTTTGTGGATCAGCGACGACGGCAAGCTCAAGCCGAAGCTGGTGATTCCCGAGCAGTCGTCGGCCGCCGTCACGCTGAGCGAATCGCTCACGCGATTGGTCTGCGACGAAGGCCACGCCGTGTGGATCGCGAATCAACACGCCGCCGCGGCCGAAGACGACTTGCAGCACTACGCCGACGCCATCTGCGTGCCGCTCATGACCCGCCGAGGAGCGCTCGGCGCCGTTCACGTATATCTCGAACAGGGCCGCTTCCGCCAGTCGCACTTCGACTTCGCCATCTCGGTGGCCAACATCACTACCGTGGCACTCGTGCGGGCACGCAAAGAAGAGACGCTGCAACGCGATCTCGCCCGGCTGCAAGACAAGACGGCGGCCTACGACGAAATCATCGGCGAGAGTCCGCCCATCCGCGAGTTGAAAGCGAAAATGAGCCGCATGAGCCGGGCGACCGGCTGCGTGCTCGTTCGCGGCGAAAGCGGCACGGGCAAGGAGCTCGTGGCCCGGGCGCTGCACCGCGCCAGCCCGCGGGCCGACCGGCCGATGCTCTCGGTCAATTGCGCCGCCATCCCCGCCGACTTGATGGAGAGCCAACTCTTCGGGCACAAGGCCGGCTCGTTCACCGGTGCCGAGCGCGATCACGTGGGCCTCTTCCAGCAGGCCGATTTAGGCACGCTGTTTCTGGACGAAATCGGCGAGCTGACGTTGCACGGCCAGTCGAAACTGCTGCGCATTCTGGAAGGCCATCCATTTCTGCCGGTGGGGGCGACAAGCGAAATCCAAGTCGACGTGCGGGTGATCGCGGCCAGCAATCGCGACCTGCTGGCGTACGTGTCTGAAAAAAAGTTCCGCGAAGACCTTTATTACCGGCTGAGCGTGTTCGAGTTGAACGTGCCTCCTTTGCGCGAGCGCGACGGCGATATTGCTCTGTTGATCGACTACTTTTTCGACCACTTTCGCAAGCAGCATGGGCGGCCGGGGCTGGAGCTATCGTCCGAAGCCCGCAACAAGCTGCTCACCGCGCCGTGGCCGGGCAACGTGCGTCAGTTGCGCAACGTGATCGATAGCGCCGTGGTCTTGGCGGCCGGCGAGCGGATTGAAGCCGACGACCTCGGACTGCGCGACGCGACGCAAGGCTCGCTCGATTCACTGCGGATCGAGCATTGGGAGCGGAAGCTGATCATGGAGGCCCTCTCCCGTTCCGGCGGCAGCGTGCCCGAGGCCGCCCGCTTGTTAGGCATCGGCCGGGCGACCTTGTATCGCAAGCTGGAAGAGTACGACATTCCCAGGTGAGCTTGGGGTCTTTTCGGAGTAATATGATGGCCATGGCGTTTGACGCTACGTTGACCGTCATGCGGCAGGTAACATTTTTCGAGGAGTTCAAATGTTGGAAGAATCCGATACCTATCTGATGATTCTGGAGCAAGGCGAGGAACGCGGCAGACGAGCGGATATCTTGATGGTTGGGAAGGAGCGGCTTGGCGCAGCCAATGATTCGGTGCGCGAGCAACTCAAGAATGTAGCCGACCTCGAAAGGCTAAAACGCATGCTGCGAAAGGTCGCGACGGCGACCTCCTGGCAGGAGATTCTCGAAACACAATAAACCTCGCGGGACGGCGCGCGGGAGCTTTTGACGCATTCCCATGCTGGAAGAGTCATAGAAGACAAAGCCAATCGCGTCAATCTGGCTGGATCGAATGATGGCCGACCTGCGGTCCGAAACGCTATAATGACTGCTCCTTGCCAATGCTTTCGTTCAGCGAACGGCGACGTTGGATGCTGCAGCCCTTGAAATGAAGATGAGGCGCCTCATGTCAATATCACCGACGCGAATTGCTTGGGTGCTATGTTTGATAACCACGGCATGGGCGACCGGCTGTGCGCCTTCGCCGCAGCAAACGGCGAAAAATGCCATCGAGCAACTCGGCGGCAAGACACGCAGCGAGCAGGGCAAGGTGGTCAAGATCGATCTGCGAAAGAGTCGGGCCACCGATAACGACCTGGCCGTCGTGCGGCAGTTTCCGGCGCTCGATCGCCTTTCGTTGCCGCCGGCAATCACCGACGCAGGTTTGAAGCAGATCGAAGGTCTGCCGAACCTGACGAGCCTCGACCTGCAAGGCACGCAAGTCACCGACGAAGGGCTCGCCGTCGTAAAGACGTTGCCCAAGCTCGTGCAAATCTACACCCACGGCAGCCGCATCACGCCCGAGGGTGCCGCGGCGCTCGAAGTCGCAATGCCCAACCTCACCGTCGAGAAGTTTCCCGTCGCGCCGCTCGGCCCCGATTTCCGGTGAGTCTTAGAGTTTTCTGAAAGCGGCTTTTACCTCGGCCCTTCTCAGGACGACGAGGGCCCAAATACCAATTGGGATGCCGACCGCGTAAAAAGGACTCAGGCAGGGAACGCAGGCCAGGCACGATACAACGACAGCCCAGGTGTACGAGCCACGGCCGATCATGCTGAAGCCACCGCTCACGAGCACCACGCAATAGATCACCTCGACCGCAAGGTACGAGGCATACATTAACTGCTGCGTACGACGTTCGCGATCTTCGTCGGCCGCGGCGGCTGCCCAAAGGAAAAACCCAATCCCAGAGAGCGCAAGAATGGCCCAAAGCGTCGAGACGAAAAGCAAGGCGATCGCCACCGGCACCAGTCGCACCCGGCCGCTTGCGATCGGATTACCGCCGTTCTCGGCAGCAGGCGGGGAATAAGGATTGTCAGACATTGTTCGTCGCGACGTTTGTGGATCGTCCTGGCCTATGTGCCTGCAGAACTATCGAGCGGGCGGCTGACGTGCAATGCTGCGCACGCGCGTCAGCCCTCTTCCGTGGGCTTGCGCCCACCGCTAAACTCTATTGTCCCTATAGGACTGGTGCAACGCAGCTTCTGGAACACATTGAATGTCGACCCAAACCATCAGCGTCGAACAGCTTTCGATCAACACGATCCGCACCTTGGCAATGGACGCCGTGCAGGCCGCCAATAGCGGCCATCCGGGCACGCCAATGGCCCTGGCACCGGTCGCCTATACGCTCTGGAACCGGGTGCTGCGTTACGATCCCGATCAGCCATTGTGGCCAAACCGCGACCGGTTCGTCCTCTCCTGTGGCCACGCGTCGATGTTGCTCTACTCGGTGTTGCACCTGGCGCAGGTCAAACAAGCCGGCGCCGATGGCCGCACGACCGATTCGCTGGCCATTTCTCTTAATGACATCCGCCGTTTTCGGCAGCTCCATAGCCGCTGCGCCGGGCATCCTGAGTACCGCGAGGCAAGCGGTATCGAAACCACGACCGGGCCGCTCGGGCAAGGCATCAGCAACAGCGTGGGCATGGCCGTTGCCGAGCGCTGGCTGGCCGCCCACTTCAATCGGCCCGGTTTCGAGTTGTACGACTACAACGTCTACGCCCTGTGCAGCGACGGCGACATGATGGAAGGCGTCGGTTGTGAGGCTGCTTCGCTCGCCGGCCATCTCAAGCTCTCGAACCTGTGCTGGATTTACGACGACAATTCCATCACCATCGAGGGCGAAACGTCGCTGGCGTTCAGCGAGAACGTCGGCCGCCGCTTTGAAGGCTACGGCTGGCACGTCATTCACGTCGCCGACGCCAACGATCTGGAGGCGCTCGAGGCCGCGTATCGCGAGTTTCTTTCGATCGGTGATCGCCCCACGTTGATCGTCGTCAAGAGCCACATCGGCTACGGCTCGCCGCACAAGCAAGACAACCACTCGGCCCACGGCGCTCCGTTGGGCGAAGAAGAGGTGCGGCTTACCAAACAGGTCTACGGCTGGCCCGAAGACGAGAAATTTTTGGTGCCGCCCGAGGCGCTGGCCGATTTTGCCCAGGGAGTCGGCCGCCGGGGCCGCATGGAATACGGCAAGTGGCAGGCGAAACTGACGGACTACGCCTGTCATTTTCCCGAGTTGTTTGCGGAGTGGCAGTCGTTCTCGCAGGGTGAGCTGCCCGCCGGATGGGACGCGGAATTGCCCGCCTTCCCGGCCGATGCCAAGGGCCTGGCCACGCGTGTTTCGTCGGGCAAAGTGCTCAACGCCATCGCTCAGAAGGTGCCCTGGCTCGTCGGCGGCGCAGGCGACCTGGCGCCTTCCACGATGACGATGCTCAACGGCATCGACAGCTTCGAGGCCGGTAGTTACGGCGGGCGGAACATGCACTTCGGCATCCGTGAGCATGGGATGGCCGCGGCAGTGAACGGCATGACGCTCAGCGGCTTGCGGGCGTTTGGCTCGACGTTCTTCGTGTTCACCGACTATCTGCGGCCGTCGTTGCGGCTGGCCGCGATCATGAAGATTCCGTCGCTGTTCGTCTTTACGCACGACTCGATCGGCGTGGGCGAAGACGGGCCGACGCACCAGCCGGTCGAGCACCTGGCCTCCTTGCGCGCCATACCCTGGCTGGCGACCTTCCGCCCGGCCGACGCCAACGAAGTGAGCGAAACCTATCGCACCGTGCTGAAATGGAACAACCGTCCGGCGGCGCTTGTGCTCACACGGCAAAACCTGCCCACGCTCGACCGCACGAAGTTTGCTCCGGCTGCCGGTGTGGCCCGTGGCGGCTACGTTTTGGCCGACGCCCCCGGCGGCAAGCCGCAAGTCATTCTGATCGGCACGGGCAGTGAAGTGTCGCTCTGCGTCGGTGCCTGGGAGCAGCTCAGCAAAGAAGGCGTCGCCGCGCGAGTGGTCAGCATGCCTTGCTGGGAGTTGTTCGACGAGCAAGACGCCGCCTATCGCGAGCAGGTGTTGCCCGCGTCGGTAGCTGCCCGCGTGGCGGTCGAGGCCGGCATCAAGCAGGGCTGGGAAAAGTATCTTGGTCCGAGCGGCAAATTCCACGGTATGAAGAGCTACGGCGCCTCCGCTCCGCTCAGCGAACTGGCCAAGCACTTCGGTTTCACCGTCGAAAACGTCGTCCGGCTCGCCAAAGAAGCCCTCGCGGGCAAAGCCCCATGACACCGCCAGCGCGCATTGAGCGGAGCGATCGTCGGTTGGCCCCGTCTGGCAGCCTTTCCCAGGCGGGAGCGTCTATGCCGCGGAATACTTTTTTAACATGGCCTGCCCTCACCTGCCGCCAAGTCGATGATCTGCTGCATCGTGGCCAGGTATTGCCGTAAAGCCTTCCGGCCCGCGGCGGTGATGCGGTAGGTGGTTTTCGGTCGCCGGCCGACAAACCGCCGCTGGCAAGCGACGTAGCCCGCGTCTTCCAGCTTGCGCAGATGAACGCCCATGGCCCCATCGGCTACCTCGAATCGTCTGACCAACGTGGTGAAATCCAACGGTCCATCGGCCTGCAATGCCGTAATCACACCAAGCCTCACCGGACCGTGAACGACCGTGTCGAGGCCGTTAAAGTTAATGTCCGCCATCGCTGCTCCCCTCCACCGCCTGGCGGCGGACGTGCCGGTGCGTGATGAACGCCGCTAGCGCCATCGCAACCAGGCCCATCAAGCCGATCAGGCTGTGTCGGTAATCTGCAGGTGTGACTGGTATCAAGAGACCAAAAAGCATCAGCGGTATCGCCGGGGCGATGAAGTAGCTGCGCGGATAACGAATGGGCGGCGCCGCAACGCCAATCACGAAGAAAGCCGCTCCCATCAAAAAGAGCACACAACCGACCATTTGCGAGGTCGTCATGCCCACATACTGACCCCACTTCGCATAGCCAACGGCGGCCGGGATGACGAACGCCATGGCAACGAGCGCCGACTTGTACTCTCGTCGGCGCGGCTCATCGCGGGGCGGCAAGCTGCGCGACTTGGCGGCGATGTAAATCACGTAGGGGCCGAGCGCCGCCGCCAATGGGGCCGCCGCCCACGACGAGGTGATTTCCCACGCGGAATTCGGCCAACTCAACAGGGCGTACACGCCCGCCGTCGCCGCGATCGCCAGGCAGAACCAA
Organism: Pirellulales bacterium; assembly: GCA_035694685.1. Taxonomy (GTDB): domain Bacteria; phylum Planctomycetota; class Planctomycetia; order Pirellulales; family JAICIG01; genus DASSFG01. The sequence goes on along the minus strand of DASSFG010000624.1, from coordinate 2,057 downwards.
ACGTCGGCCACGCTCCAGGGCAAACCGATGCCCAACGCACTTCGCATCGTAGACAAATCCGCCCGCACACGCTCCAGATCGTTGCTGCTCATGAAAGGCTCCTGACAGAAAAGATAACTCCACAAACGCTTGTACTCCAAATATTAGAGTAAATGGCGTGGGCGTGTCAAGGGCGCGCCGCGATGGGGCCTGTCGCGGGAGCGGTTTGCAACGCGTCCGCTGGCGAGCGCCGGCTCATCAAAACTGCCTCCCGTATTCCGAATTGGTGCTTGGACCAAGGCCGACATCGAAGGAAAGTCGAGAAGACACCGAGATGCAGCGCCCGCGGGTGCCGTTGGCGGCCGGTTAAACGATTGAATCTGCGAGCGGTGTCATTTGGAAGAATGCTCCGCGCGGCCCTCGCGCAACCGCGCGCGAATGGCTTTGAGCCGCTCGGCGAGCTCGACTTCAAAGCCGCGCGGCACGGGGCGATAATATTCACGCTCCACGCCCAAATAGTCCTGCGCGGCGATGCCGTCGGGCGCGTCGTGAGAATACTGATAGTCTTCGCCATGTCCAATACGCGCGGCCCCTGCATAATGACGGTCCCGCAAATGTACGGGCACCGGCAACAGCCGCCCTTCGGCCACGTCGCGGTGGGCTTCGCCAATGCCCACCGTGGCCGCATTCGATTTCGGGGCACAGGCAAGGTACGTCACCGCCTGCGCCAGCGGCAACTGGCACTCGGGCAAGCCGACAAACTCGGTCGCTTGCATCGCTGCCACCGCCAGCGGCAATGCTTGCGGATCGGCGTTGCCGATGTCTTCACTGGCAGCGATGACGATCCGCCGCGCCAGGAACCGCACGTCTTCGCCCGCTTCCAACATGCGGGCCAGCCAGTACAAGGCCGCGTCGGGATCGCTGCCGCGGATGCTCTTAATGAGAGCGCTGGCGGCATCGTAGTGAGCGTCGCCCGTGGCGTCGTACTCGATCGCCTTGCGCTGCACCGATTCTTCGGCCAAGGCCCGCGTGAAGATGAGCGGCCGCTCGTCGCTCGACAACACACCCACTTCCAAGGCCGCCAATGCCCGCCGCGCGTCGCCGTCGCTCACCGCGGCCAGAAAATCGAGCGCGTCGTCCTCCAACCGCACGTCTTCGCGGCCCAGACCGCGCTCGGCGTCGGTCAAGGCACGCCGTAAGAGCGTCTTGACCTCGTCGTTCGCCAGCGGCTGAAACTGAAAGACTCGGCTGCGGCTGACCAGCGCGCTGTTGATGGCGAAAAACGGATTTTGCGTGGTCGCCCCCACCAGCACGATCGAGCCGTCTTCGACGTCTGGCAAGAGCACGTCTTGCTGAGCTTTGTTGAAGCGGTGAATCTCGTCGACGAACAGCAGTGTCTTTTGCCCGGCGGCAGCCAGCCGGTCGCGGGCGCGGTCGAGCACTTCGCGCAGCTCTTTCACGCCGCTCGTCACGGCATTGAGCTGTTGATAGTGACTGCGGCTCTCGGTCGCCAGCAACCGCGCCAGCGTCGTTTTGCCGGTGCCCGGCGGGCCGTAAAAGATGACCGAGCCCAGTCGGTCGGCCTTGAGCAATCGCCGCAGCAGCTTGCCTTCGCCCAGAAAATGTTGTTGCCCGACAAATTCCGCCAGCGACCTCGGCCGCATGCGGGCTGCCAGCGGCTCCGCCTTTTGGCGGTTCGCTTGCTCAGAGGACTCAAAGAGAGATTTTGCCATGCGTTCATCAAGCTTATTCGATTGCACGTCAGTTTCCTGACGTCGGACGGCACCCGGACGCGCTTGGCATTATAGCAGTTCGTTGACGCACCGGAGTTCTGCCAATTTTATCGACTCACCACCGGCAATGTGCTAGTTTGACGATTAGGGTCCCCCATGTGCTCGTTGTCTTCGCCGACGGCCACAGCAGTGTGATCTCCGACCGCATCACGTTCCACGTGTGGGCCAGCCTCAACACGCGCCAGGGCGGCGATTCGATTGAGGACGATTGATGGCGCCGTAGCGTTCCTCTCTTGCCGGGTGATCGTCGGGCGGCGACTTGCCTCGGCGCCGTGTGGCCTGCAC
>DASSFG010000623.1:0-18777 GCA_035694685.1 Pirellulales bacterium | reverse complement strand
AGGATCAAGGTCTGGCACCTACCGACGGGTAAGCTTTGGGCGACCACCGTGCAACTCGAGACCGTGCCGACGCAATTGGCATTTTCGTCCGATTCCAAATTACTTGCTTCGGGGGCGGGCGGGGATGCAGAAGGGCTGACTGTCGTTTGGCAGTTACCCGATCAGCGGCCGAGCGGATCATCCTCCGACAAATCTTCCGGCGTCGTGAGTGCTGACCCTGTTGCGAAAGACGGTGCTCGAGCAACAACATCCGCCAAGTCCCCCGCGGCCAGAATGCCGCCGGCCAACGCGCAACTTGCAGCCGCATTGAGGAAGGCAGGCAAACTGGTGCGCGAGCAACGTGCAGATACCGACGAGTTCCGACGGACCTTGCAGGGCGTGGCCGGCGACTTACCCATTCTGCCCTCGTCGGCGAACCTGGCTCCGGACGGCTGGCTGAATCTCACCCTCAATAGCTCGGGGACCGGTTTTGACGCCTATCGTTTCACATCGACGCTCGACGGTCCGGCCGACCTGTGTATCGCCTTCGTCGAGCCGCGAGAGGAGACGAATTGGTACGTCCTGCCGGTTACCGGGCAGATGGAAGCGGCCAACGACTTTGATCGCGAAGACGCCCTCGATCTGCCCGGTGTCGACAAAGGTCGTAGCGTCATCTTTCAGTTACTGGCGCAGGGCACGATCGCGCCTCGCGCCGAATACATTTTGTGGTTTGCCACGAAGGCGACTGAAGCCGTCGAGCTGAAACTGCTATGGAAGGTTGTGCCGAGAGGCACGATCCAGGACAAACCAACGTCTGACAGTGTGGCAAAGGAGCTAGGGCTGAAGACGCCGTTGCGGTTCCTTGTGTCGTCGTCGGCCGAACCGCTCAAACGGCTCTCGGCTTTACGCCATGGGGCGCCAGTGCGCTCTCTCGCCTTTTCGCCCGACGGCACGACGCTGGCTACCGGTGGCGGCGATAATCAGGTGCGTCTCTGGGAGCGCACGCGCGGCACACTACGGCAAACCGTGCCGGGAGCGATGGTCGTGTTTGCACCTGACGGTCTCAGCATCGCCACTGCTGCCACGATTGACGGTCCAACGTCCGTTGCGATTTGGGATGCCACGAGCGGGCAACAATGTCACCGGCTCGAAGGAGCGCACCTTCGGCTTGTTGAACAGCTTGCCTTCTCGCCTGACGGCAGCCGCTTGGCGTCGGGTTGTCGCGGAGGGATCGTGACGGTCTGGGACACTGCCACGGGCCGACAAGCCTGGCAGCCAGAACTGGCTGTTTCCCCGCGAACGAACCGGCACCGTCGTTTGTCGGGCCATCAAGCTGGTGTTCTGGCCGCGGCCTTCAGCCCGAAGGATGACTTGCTGGTTACCGGAGGCTCAGACTCCTTTGTGCTTCAATGGAGCATGGCCTCCGGCGGCATGGCCGGCCAGATTGAATGGCATCGCCCCTCAACGCGCTGTGGCCTTCAGCGCCGACGGCAAGTGGATCGCCTCGGGCGGGAACGACAATATGATTCATCTCTGCACCTCTGCAGTCGTGCCCGACGTGCTCACCACGAATCTCCTCGGCCATAGCGGCGCCGTGACTAGCCTGGCTTTTAGTCCAGACGACCGTTGGCTGGCTTCTGGAAGCGCGGACAACACGGTGCGGATTTGGGATCTGGCTGGGCGTAGGCAGCTTCACTCCATCACCGCTCATCAAAAACTCGTCCGTGCTGTTGCATCCAATCCAGTCACGCGCGAACTCGTCTCGGCAAGCTGGGACGGCACCGTACGACTTTGGAATGCTGAGACCGCGAAAGAAGTGCGGCAATATGTCGGACACGAGGGAGGCGTCGACGCGACCGCGTTTACTTCTGATGGAAAGCACCTCTTGACCGGTAGTGGCGATCGGACGGCGCGAATATGGGACGCGACCACGGCGCAGCAATTGCGCCGATGGGCGCACCCAGAGGGCATAGGCGCCGTGGCGTTTCTGCCTGATGGTAAGCGGTTCCTGACCGGCGACAACGCCGGAATTGTCCGTCTCTGGGAGGTCGACAACGATCAGTCCTTGCAAGAATGGGCTACTGCTCAGGGCCCGAGCCAGGGTCTGGCCGTCAGCCGCGATGGCCGCAAATTCGTTACGGTCGGTAGAGACGACCCCAACATCGCGATTTGGCCGCTGCCGCAGTAGGACCGGCGGACCTGTCCAACACCGTCGGGTGCTCGCCTTGTTGTCGTAGGGAAGGCGGCGATTGTGCCGGCGCAAGGGCGCGGACATACTGAAGTGAATGCAGCTTCCGCAGCGGTGCGGAAGATTCGCGTCAACACTCCCTCTCTTTGTCGGCACATGTCGTTTCCCCAAACGCGTCTGACGCTGATCCAACGGCTGGCGGCCGAAGGAAGCGAAGACGACTGGCGCACCTTCGTCCGCGATTACTGGGGACCGGTCTGCCGCTTTGCTCTGCGCTGGGGCGCCACCAATGCGGAAGACGCCGAAGACGTGGCGTTGGAAACCTTTGAGGTGCTGTGGAGCAACCGGTTGCTGGTGCGCTGGGTCTCCAACCGGTCGGCGAAGCTCCGCACCTTGCTCTGCGGCGTCGTAAGAAACAACCTGGCCAACCGGGCGCGTGTGCGGGCCGGACGAGAACGCATCATGGCCGACCTGGCACGTCAACTCGACGAGTGGCAACAACTCCCCGACGAACAAAGCGACACTTTCTACGGTGCCTGGGCCGAAGACGTCATCGGGCGCGCCGTCCAATCGCTCGCCGCCGATTATGGCCGTGAGGGAAAGGGCGATTATCTCCGCGTCCTTTATGGAAGAATTTGCGAAGAGTTGACCATCGCCGCTTGCGCCGAGGCGCTGAATCTGAAGCCCGCAACGATCGACAACTATTACCGGCATGCACGCGATCGGTTGAGCGAAAAGCTGCGTGACGTTGTCGCCCAACAAGTTGCACGCTACGCATCTGAAGAAGATTTCGATCAGGAACTGCAATTAGAATGGGACCGGCTTGGACGCTATCTCTCCGAGCAGGGCGGGCTGGAGCATGCCGTGCGCCGTGCCCACGGCGATATGGGTTTGGATCACTTCTCCGGGCGTCGTGAAGCCGCGGTTAAACGACTTGGGTTTTAGCCGGTTTCTGCCGCCTGGCGCGCCCACGTTAAACCATGAGCCACTTTCGCGCTGGCGGATCCCCAGACGGTAGCCGCCGATTACAGAGCATCATAATAACGGATGGTCACTGAACGTTCTCGGGTGTCGGGGAAAGGATCTCGAGCTTCAGGTTGCGGAAGCGAACTTCGGTCGGGCCGCCAGCGTGAAGTTGTAGGGCGAAAATGCCGCGCTTGGCGCCGGAGGGGTCGTCGAGATCGACGCAAAGCTGCCCGTTGATGCGCGTTTGCAGCTTGCTGCCGACAGCCATAATCTCGTAGGCGTTCCACTCGCCTGCCTTGACGTGTGCTTCGCCGGAATTACTCCAGAGCAGACCGCGGCCGTGCTCTTCGTAAAGCTTGCCCCACCAGCCCGGGCCGATGTCGGCCTGGTAACCTCTCACTTCGCCCCCGTTCGCACCTTCGCCGCCGAGCGTTTCGCTGCGGAGCTGGATGCCGCTGTTGCCCTCATTGGCCACGAGTTTCACTTCCAGCGTCAGGCGGAAATCGCCGGCCGCCATCTCGCTGACCAAGAACTCGTTGCGTCCAAGGCCGGTCGTCTTGCCAACGATTTCGTCACCTTCGACCGTCCAAAGCTGTTGGTCGCCATGCCAGCCGGACAGGTCGCGGCCGTTGAAGAGCAGCGAAGCATTGTCGACCGTGGCCAGCAGCGGCGTTTGCGAGGGGCTGGCCAGGTAGGCGACGAGCGACCGCACTTCGTGGTCGCTGAAGGGCTTGAGCTGATCGTCGGGCATCATTGACTTCGAGCTCAGCTCGCGCTCTTCGATATCGCTCTTGAGAACCGTCACCGTTTCGTTCGCCAAGGCCAACACGAGGGAGTCCTGGTCTTCGTTACGCACGATGCCGGTCAGCGTACGGCCGTCGGCAGTTTGGATCACAACGGCCTGGTAGTCTTTGCCGATGAGCGCGCTGGGATCGACCATGTTGCTCAAGAGGTAATCGAGGTTGGCGCGGTTTGAGCCGGTAAGATCGGGCCCTACCTTGCCGCCGCTGCCGAACAAGGTGTGGCATTGCTGGCAGGTCTTGACGAACAACGCGCGGCCGAGCATGAGATCGGGCGGCGGTCCGCCGCGGCCGGCGAGGGCCTTGTAGTGCTCGATAAGCTTGAGCCGCTCTTCCGGCGTGTCGTTGACCGTGCCCCACACAGCGTTAATCGTCTCGTCGAGCTGCGGCTCTTTCAGGTTGCGGATCTGGCGGACCAGCTCGCCCGACAGATCGCTCCGGGCGACGCGGTTCTCGGCCACGGCGTTTAACAGGGCCTCGGCATATTCGGACCGCGAGACGAGCGTGGCTAGGCCATCGCGGCGTTCGTCGGCATTCAGGCTAGGGTAGATCTCGAGCACCAGTTCGGCCGTGCGCGGATCGCTATAGGCGGCCAGTGCTCTGAGCGCGGATCGCCGGAGCTCGGCATCGTTGAGTAATTGTTGCAGAATGGGCGGCAGGCCGGGGTCGCGCTGTTTAACCAGTGCCGTTAACGCCTCTTGACGGACCTCGGCCTTGGCTTGCGAATCGCTTAGCACCCCCTCCAGCCGAGCGAAGGCCCGTTGGTCGCCAAAGGTCAACGCGAGGCCAGTCGCCAACGAATCCAGCCGTGCATCGGCCGTTGCCAGCAACTGATCGTACAAGACGTTCCAACCCTCGGGCATTGGAATTTGCCGCTTGCCTTGCACGCCGGTGGTCATTTCCTCGAGCAACACTTTCTGTTCATCGCGTTCTTTCTTGCCCACTCGTTCTATGAGCAGCGCCAGGGCTTCGGGCGAGGCAAACTGAGCTAACCGTCGAGCCAGAAAATGCCGCACTAGCGGCAAGCGCGAGGCGTCGAAAACGGCGATGGCTTCGTTGATATTCCATTCGACCATCGGCTCGGCGGCGTACCAGTACATCAGCGGCAAGTTGTGATCGTCGGCATCTTCGCCGTGCTCGACGAGCCGACGAACAATTGGCGCCCGATCATCAAGCGACAGACGGTCGGCCGCCGAAGTGAGATAAAGCCGCACGACTGGCGATGGATCCGTCTCGGACAGCTCGACCAGTTTCGCTATCGTGGCCGGCGACGGCCGGCGATCTTCCAATGCGAGCTGTATCGTCCAGCCCCGCACGTAAGGATCGTCGTTCGCGAGTCCGCGCGCGATACGTTCTTCGTCAAGTCCGCCGATGGCGTGCAACGCCCACAGCCCGCGCAGCCGTCGAGTGCCATCGGCGTGTTCGAAGGCCATTTTTGCCAGCGGCCCGTGCAAGGCGGCATTGTTGCCGCGCTCCTGCAAGATGCGGCGTGCATGCCGCACGTACCAATCGTTTTCAGCGAGCAACAGCTCGACCAGCTCGGCATCGCTTTTGGCTTTCAGGTCTACCTTCACCGGCTGCGTGTTCTGGTAGCTCACCTTGAAAATGCGGCCGTTCGTTCGGTCGTGCCCTTCGTCGCGGCCGTGATGACATTGGTTGGCGTCGTACCAATCGATCATGAACATCTGCCCGTCGGGCCCATATTGCAGATTCAAGATTTGCGACCACGAGTCGTTGGCCATCAAGAAGTCGGGGGCGCGGTCACCGACGTAACCCGAACCTTGCGACGCAAGCCGATCTTCGTTCAGCCGCGCGCCGTGGATGTTGTTCATGAAGAGCTGGTTGCGATATTCCGCCGGCCAGCTCCCACCCAGGTAGATCATCGCGCCGGCGTGAGCGTGTCCGCCGCCGGCCGCGTCGGAACGGTTGTTGCCACCGTGCGGATTCTCGCCAATCCAGTGGCGGTGCAGGGCAATGGTCTGAATGTCGGCGTAGGTGTAGGGATTGAAGTGTTGTCCCGCCTGACGCTGATAACGGCCGCCTTGAATCATGTGATACAGGTGCGGAATGACGCAGGCGGTGAGAAATGCCTGGCCCTGATCGTTGAAATCGACTCCCCACGGATTGCTCGTGCCGTGGGCGAACACCTCAAACTCGTGCTTCGTGGGGTGATAGCGCCACAGGCCGGCATTGATCGGCGTGCGCTCCTCGTCGGGCGTGCCCGGTTTGCCCACGCGCGAGTGAGTGAACACGCCGTGGCAGCCGTACAACCAGCCATCGGGCCCCCAAATAAACGAATTGAGGGTTTCGTGCGTGTCCTCCGAGCCCCAGCCGTCGAGCAAAACTTGCGGTTCGCCGTCGGGCACGTCATCGCCGTTGCTGTCTGGAATGAACAGTAGATACGGCGCCATGCCGACCCACACACCGCCGAAGCCGACCTCCAACCCGCTCACCAGGTTGAGCTTGTCGGCAAACGTTTTGCGATGGTCGAAGCGGCCATCGCCATCGTCATCTTCGAAAATTAAAATGCGGTCGCGGGCCTGATTGTCGGGTACGCGGTGCGGATACGAATACGCCTCGGCCACCCACAGCCGCCCGCGATCGTCGATGGCCTGCGCAATGGGCTGCACCACGTCAGGCTCGCCGGCAAACAGCGTCACCTTAAATCCCTCGGGCACGGTCATCGTCGCCGCGGCTTGCTCAGGACTTAATCCGGCGTGAGCATACACGTCTGGCGGCTGGGCCCCGGCACGGAACGGATAGTTGGGCTTGGTGTCGTGAAAGCGGAAATCGTCGAAATTGACGTGACCCCAGCCGCCGCTATGGCGATCGACCAGGCGTAGGAGGATTTCTTGACCCACGTGCTCCCGCAGGTCGACGGCCACCGGTTTAAGCTCCTCGGTGTTGTCGCCGCTGGCTTGAAAAATCGTTTTGCCTGAATCAATGCGAACAATCTCGACGCACGTTTCGGGGTGCGACCCACCTCCAACCAGAAAACTGGCGTACGGCTGCGTAACCTTGAAAGCGACGCTCGTGAGAGTACCCTGGGGAACATCGCCATGGCGCTCGTAGGTCCCTATCCAGAAGCGGCCCCGATGGCCGCTGTGCATATCGTTGCGGCGCGCGAAGACCGTATCACCTTCGATCGGTTGCCTGGCGAAGGCGTCGCCCTCGGCCCGCCAATCGGCGAGGGTGCCGGTCTCGAAGTCGAAGTTAAGCCGCTTGCCGTCGGCAGCTTCGGGCAAAACACCCTCACGCTCGCCATTGGCCGCCAGCGTCGATGAGACCAGACAGAGTGCGACGATCAGAATACACACGCGTGAAATGAGCATAGCGCGAATGAAGCCGTTCCGAGGAGTGATTCATCTAAGCTAGTCTGCCGCACACTTGGCGTGCAAGCAAGGCGGCTGGAACAGCTCCAAGGTGTAGCCGTCAGGATCGTAAAAATAGACGACTTGTCCGCCCTGGTTGGGGCCGGCGGTGATTTCGACCGGCGCCGTTTTGAATTGCACCCCCTGCGCCTTTAGGGCGGCGTGGCAGGCGTGAAGATCATTCGTCGTCAGGCAAAGATGGCTATTGCCGGGCCGATTGGTGGCCGTGTCGGCTGGCGGCCCGGCGCGGTTCATGTATTGCACTAACTCCAATGATTGACGGCTGTCGCGTGAAACTTTGAGCGACGCCGCATTCAGTACCAGGCCGGGGTAGCCGGTTTGTTCACCGACGTAGTCGCTATCGACGTGCGGCCGACGCCCGACGAGCGTCATGCCCAGCACGTCGCGATAAAAAACGATCGACCGCTCGATATCCGAGACCGTGAGGCCAACGTGGTGGAAATCGAGGAGTTGCCAACCGATCAAAGACGCCTGCATGTAAATGCTGCACATTCATTGTCAAAAATGGCAAAGTGTCGCCGTCATCGACCCAACACTGCCTCAACCGATTCGCCTAGAATCTCGACCATTCGATCGATCTGGGTTTCCGCCGTGACGAACGCGGGGGCAAGGTTGTAAACGTCGCCGCGCAGCCGCGTGAAAAGGCCTCGCTCTTGCGTCGCGGCATGCACGCGAGGGCCGACCTTTTCGACCGCGGGGAACTCCGCTTTGGTCGTTTTATCGGCCACCAACTCGACGGCGCACATCAACCCCAGTCCACGCACGTCGCCCACGTGGGGATGCGAGCCGAGCGTCCGCAAACCAGCAAGCAGCCGCCGGCCGAGAGCGCCGGCCCGCGCCAGAAGCCCCTCGCGTTCGATGATGTCCAGGTTGGCCAATGCCACGGCGCAGCCGACCGGATGTCCGGAGTAGGTGAAGGCGTGCATCCAGGTGCGATCGCCGGTTGCACCGTCGATCGCCGCGGCGATGCGGTCGCTGACGCCGATGCCACCCAGCGGAAAATAGCCGCTGGTGATCCCCTTGGCGAAAGTCACAATGTCGGGGTCGATGCCGTAGCGCTGCAACGCAAACCATTCGCCCGTGCGGCCGAATCCGGTGATGACCTCGTCGGCGATCAAGAGCACGTCGTAGCGGTCGCAGATTTCGCGGATGCGCGGCCAGTAGTCGTCCGGGGGCACGATCACGCCGCCGGCGCCTTGCACCGGCTCGCCGAGGAAGGCGGCCACCGTGTCCGGCTCTTCGCGCAAGATGGCGGCTTCGAGCAAGTCGGCCGCCTGTTGACCCGCAGTGCGCGAATCGTTTGGGGAGGCCTGGAAACGATACGGATAAGGGCTCTCGATATGAATGAAACCGGGCGTGCGCGGCTCGAACATCGGCCAGTACGACGTGATGCCGGTCGCCGACATGGCGGCCAGCGTTACGCCATGATAGCCCCACACGCGGCCGATGATCTTATACTTCTCGGGCTTGCCGAGGATCTTCCAGTGGTAACGGCCAGTCTTGAAGGCCGACTCGTTCGCCTCGGCCCCACCGGAGGTAAAGTAGAAGCGGTTGATGCTGGGATAACAAAGTCCGGCGAGTCGCTCGGCCAGCGCGATGGCCGGGCGGTTCGTGCTGCCCGCATAGCACGAGGCATAAGCCAGCTCATTCATTTGCCGCGCGGCGACATCAGCCAATTCGCGACGGCCGTGCCCGACGACGACGTTCCACAGCCCGGCCAGCCCGTCGAGGTACTCGTTGCCATCCTGGTCGACCAACACCGCCCCCTGGCCCCGCACCCAAACGTGCGCATGGGCCTGCGCCTCGCGGCTATGAAGCGAGTGGAGCAGGTGGGCTTGGTCTCGTGTACGGTCGTCGCCAGGCATTCGGCAAAGGGATTGGGGAGGTCCGGTGGTCTGAACGATCCGATTGTAGCGTGCCCGGCGGATCAATTCGACAATAGGTCTATGCGGTCATCGTCGCGAAGCGAGATGGCTTTGACGGAATCGGCTTCTGGCAGCGGCCGGCGTAAACCGGCGACAGGGGAACGCTAAACGACGCTGACAACTCGCGAGCTTTCTGGCCGTAGCCCGCGATAACGGCCAGGCTTCTCACGGAAGTCGGCTACTACAGGCCGGCGAATAACCCGGGCCAACGGTCCCTACGCTCGACTTTCCGTTGCCAGGCGGCGGCGCCGGCGGTTGCCGGTCACAAGCACGACGGCGGAAAGAACCAAAAGCGATCCGCAAATGGCGGTCATGAGCGTGAAGGTGCCGCGCAAGCCTTGCCGCGCACGGGCTACGTCGCGGTCCAGCGGGCGGACGATCTCCAGCACGCCGGGTACGTCGCCGACCTTCCAATCCTTTTTGGGGCTGTCGGTATGCGTGTTGTGGCAGCGAACGCAACTCTCTTCCATCCGCCGGGCAGTGGCGTACCGCAGCGAAGGCCGGCCGTCGACGTCTTCAAAGCTCCAATACGGATTGTCCGGATTCTCAATTAACTGCTGCAAGGCCCCACGCTCGAAGTCATCCTTCGGCCCGCCGTCTTTGCGCGAACGGAAGGGATGATCGCTGTAGAGCCGCACCTTCATGCCCGAGGCGCTTTTCTGACTGATGTGGTTTCCCAGGTCGATGGTAAGTGTGGCCGGCAACGGTATGGCCTTCGGCTTACCGACGTAATCGTGCGTCACCTCGATTTTCTGCGGATAGAGGCGGTCGACGATTTTCGAATAGTCTTCGTTCACGATCACGAGCATTTCCGAAACCTGGGCGGCGCTATCGAGCGCTGACGAGCGCACCAGTCGAGCGGAAAGGGACGAGAGATGCCACAAACCGGCCACCGACCCGACACTTACCGCCACCAACAAGCTGGCGGCCAAAGGATTGCGACGGCACCAATGCCGCAGCCGTTCGAGCCGGCTGGCAGGCCGGGCATGAATGGCGTCGCCACGGAGGTAACGTCGCAAGTCGTCGGCCAATTCGCCGGCAGTTTGATAGCGCTTGGCAGGCGACTTGGCCATGGCCCGCAGGCAAATTGTCTCCAGGTCGCGCGGAATGCGATCGTTCAGCCGCCGCGGCGGACGCGGCTCGTCGTCGAGCACCTGCAACAAGAGCATCCGCCGGTTGCCGCGGAAGGGACGTTCGCCCGTCAGCGCTTCATACAACACCACACCCAGGCTATACACATCGCTCCGCGCATCAACTCCGTGCGAATCCCCGGCGGCCTGCTCGGGCGACAGATAGGCGGGCGTACCGAGCACTTCTCCATCGGGCGTCACCAGTTCGTCGATGGCACGCTTGGCCAGGCCGAAGTCCATCAAGTGCGGGCGGTAAGCTTCATCGAGCATAATGTTCGACGGCTTGATGTCGCGGTGAATCACACCGTGGCGGTGGGCGTAGTCGAGCGCGTCAGCTACCTGCGACACCAACTCGGCGGCCTGACGAGGCGCGAGGCGCTGCTTTTCCAGGTGTGCGGCCAGCGTCGTGCCGGCAACGAACTCTTCGATGAGATACGAAGCGCCCTCGGACGTTTGGCCGATCTCGTAGAGGGAAACGATGCCCGGATGCTTGAGCTGCGCCGCACTGCGGGCCTCGCGCATGAACCGGTCCAGGTCGGATTGGCTTGCCAGGCGGCCCGCGCGCAACAACTTGATGGCCACCAGCCGGTCGAGCTCGCTGTCTCGGGCACGATAAACAATGCCGAAGGATCCGGCACCAAGTTCCTCCAGCAGCTCAAATTTACCGAGGCGGCGGGGACACTCGCCCGGCTGAAGCGAAAATACTGGCCAGCCGACGACGTTTTCGGCCAGTTCGTCGGCCGGCGGCGTAAAACCGCGCAAGCGTCCTACGAGCGCATCGCCCGGCTTGTCGAGCTCGCCGAGAGCCATCTCGCAATCGTGGCAACTTTCAATGTGCTCGGCCAGACGCGCGAAATCGGCGTCGGTCACATCGCCGACGGCAAATTGCCGGAGTGTCGCACGGGATGGGCACGTCGCCGAGGCCATTGGGTCTATTGTAGTGGGTGAAGACGCACAATACGCTCTATTATAGAAACTGCGGCGCGTTATACCTCATATTTCCGGTTATGAGCTTGCCGACCGAACCATCGAGCCAGTCCGTCGGTTCCTCCCTGGGAACCTCGGCGACGTTGATTGGCCGAGTGCAAGGCGACGACCCCGACGCGTGGAACCGGTTGGTCAAGCTTTATGGGCCGCTGATGGAGCGTTGGTGCCGCCGCTGGGGCTTACAGAGCCAAGATGCCGCCGACGTGCTGCAAGAAGTATTTCAGTCTCTGGCGCTGCACGTGCGCGAGTTCCGCAAACAGCGGGCGCACGATACGTTTCGTGGCTGGCTGCGGGTCATTACACGCAACAAGGTGCTCGACCATTTCCGCCGTCTGGGCCGGGAGCCGGCAGGCGCCGGTGGCAGCGAAGCACTGCGGCGACTGGGCGGCATTGCCGGCGCCGCAGCCGACGATGCGGACGAAGATGCCGCCGACGACTTGCTTGTGCTTCACCGAGCACTCGATCTGATTCGCCATGAGTTCGCCGAAAACACCTGGCAAGCATTTTGGCGGACGACGATCGACGATTTGCCGGCGCCCGAGGTCGCCGCCGAGCTAGCAATGACGTCGGGAGCCGTTCGGGTAGCCAAGTCACGCGTGCTGAAGCGTCTGCGAGCGATACTCGTGTAACGCCGCCGCGTTATACTGTTAAGGGCCAGATTAGCACGCACCGCGGGCGATGGTGAACCGCCGCCCGCGAATATCCATTGGAGAAGGTTATGATTCCCTCGAACCGTCGCGCATTTCTTTCGGACGTTGGTTGTGGCATGTTGGCCGCCGGTCTGGGCGCCGCCCTGGCGAACGACCTGGGCTTTACCACGGCGTTTGCCGACCGAGGCCCTGAGGAGCTCTCTCTGGGCGAATATGCGGGCCTCGTTGAGCTCATGCGAAACACTCCCGCGGAAAAGCTGCAACCGTTGCTCGCCGAAAAGGTTCTGAAGGGCGAAGTGGACCTGAAGAAGCTGATCGGTGCCGGCGCTCTGGCCAATTCGGTGACGTTCGGCGGTTGCGACTATGTGGGCTTTCACACGGCGATGGCCATGCTGCCCGCCTTGGAAATGAGCCGGCAGCTTCCGGGTAACCGTCAACCGCTGCCTGTCTTGAAGGTGCTGTACCGCAACGCCCAGCAAATTCAGAACCTGGGAGGCGGCTCGAAAGCGGCCCTGTACGACATCCACGACGAACCGGCCGCCGAACATTCGTCCGCCGACGACTTGGGCCTGCAAATTCGCGACGCCTGCCGAAAGGTGGATGCCAAGCACGGCGAGGAACTGCTGTCCGCCGTCGGCGACTCGCCGCTCGACGCGTTCAACGCCTTGCAGCCGACGGTGCAGGACGACCTGAACGTCCACCGTTTTGTCTTCGCCCATCGCACCTATGGCCTGGTGGGACTACTGGGTAAGGAATATGCCTATTCGCTCTTGCGGCAATGCGTGCGGTTCTGTGCCAATCATGAGCAAAGCCGCATCTCGCACAACCAGGCAGAATCGCCCATTCGCTCTTTGCTGCCAAAGCTGCTCGATCAATACAAGCTCGCCGGCAAGACGCCGGGCAAGATCGATCCAGGCGACGAAGCGGTCGAAGCGCTGAGCCAGGCGATCTACAATGGGCCGAACGAGCGCGCGGCCGACGCCGTCGCCGCCGCCTTGGCCGAGGGCATCGCTCCCGAAGTCATCGGCGAGGCAATCTCCTTGGCATCGAACCAGTTCGTGCTGCGGCAGGGGCCGGGCAACTGGCGCACGCACGGCGATGCCGCCGGCGTACACGCATCCGACGCGACGAACGCCTGGCGCAACATGGCTCGCGTGGCCGAAACGCGGCATGCCCTATCGGGCTTGATCGTGGCCGCTTATCACGTGGGCGTCCAGTCCGCCCCGTTCCAGTCGCCCGCTTACCCGACAGAGGAGCAGCGAACGCTCGTCAAGGTTCAGGACGCTACGGGACTATTGGCCGAGGCGGAAGACGCGATCCGCCATAACGATCAGCCTCGCGCCTCCGCCGCCATTCAGATTTACGGCGAACGCGATTACGCCGTCGAGCCGGTGTTCGAGCTGATGCTCAAGTACGCCGTCAGCGAAGACGGCCGCCTGCACGGCGAAAAATACTTCCACACGGTGCGCGAGGAATATCGTACCATTCGCCCGGCCTTCCGCTGGCGGCAGGTGGTGGCGCTCGCTCGGGTAACGGCCAGCGCCTACGGTTACAATCGCGACGACAAGCAAGGCTTCCGTGCCGCCGGTTACGAAGACGCCTGCCAACTGCTCGGCGTCGAGGCATAATCCTCCTGGCGTGTTGTAAAAGTAGGGTGGGACCAGCGAGCCTGCGAGCGCCGGCCCACCATGCTTTAGGGAAATGGTGGGCCGGCGTTCGTTCCACTCGCTTGTCCCACCCTACGAGGATTACTGCACCTTACCAACACACGGCACAGTAAGACGCTTGCGGCGCGCCTGCTGACCCTGCACAATAACGGAGGTTAAACCGCAAATCACCTTCACTCGCTGCCAAACGGGGCGACGCGATGCTTGCACGGCTCCGCACTTTCTCATTGTTGGGTATCGAAGCGCTGCCCGTCGAAGTGGAAGTCGACGTCTCGGACGGCGCCTTGCCGAAAACCGTTCTCGTCGGCTTGCCCGAAGCCGCAGTCAAGGAGTGTACGCATCGCGTCGAGCGAGCGCTGGTCAACTCCGGTTTCATCCGGCCGCAGAACCGGGTGGTCATCAACCTGGCCCCGGCTGACCTGCCCAAGCAGGCCGCATCGTTCGACCTGCCGATCACGCTGGGCATTCTGGCGGGCAGCGGGCAGCTCGTCTCGGAGAAGTTCGACCAGTATGCCGTCGTCGGCGAGCTGGCCCTCGACGGCACCATGCGGCCCACCAAGGGCGCGCTCTCGATGGCCATCGCGGCAAGTCAAGAAAAAAACCTGCGCGGGCTCGTTGTGCCGCGTGAGAACGCCGGCGAGGCCGCCGTGGTATCGGGCGTCGAAGTCATTGCCGTCTCGAGTCTCGCTCAGGCGACCGCTTTTCTGTCCGGCCAGATCGACATTGAGCCGACCCCGCCGCGCGTCGACGAATGGTTTCACGCCTTCTCACGCTACGATGTCGATTTCTCCGACGTCAAAGGGCAGGAAATGGCCAAGCGGGCCATCGTCATTGCCGCGGCCGGCGGGCATAACCTGCTGATGCTCGGGCCGCCCGGTTCGGGCAAGACGATGCTCGCCAAGCGGTTGCCGACGATCTTGCCCGATCTCACCGCGGCCGAATCGATTGAAACGACCCGCATTTATAGCGCGATGGGCCTTTTGCCGGCCGGGCAACCGCTGTTGGCCACGCGGCCCTATCGCAGCCCGCACCATACGATCAGCGATGCGGGCCTGGTGGGCGGCGGCTCGACACCGACGCCCGGCGAAATTTCCTTGAGTCACAATGGCGTTTTGTTTCTCGACGAGCTACCGGAGTTCAACCGCCGCACCTTGGAAGTGCTGCGCCAACCGCTGGAAGACGGCACGGTGACGATCAGCCGGGCCTTGGCGAGCACGACGTTTCCGGCGAATTTCATTTTGATCGCGGCGCTCAATCCGTGCCCGTGCGGCTATCGCAACGACCCGCGGCGGAGCTGCCACTGCTCGCCGGCGCAGGTCGAGAAGTACATGGCCAAGATCAGCGGGCCGCTGTTGGACCGCATCGACATTCACCTGGAAGTGCCGGCCGTGCCGTTCCGCGAGCTGGCCAGCGGCAGCGCCGGCACGACCAGCCAGCAAATGCGCGAGCAGGTGCTGGCGGCGCGGCAACTCGAAGCCGCGCGATTCAGCGGCACCAAAACCCGACTCAACGCCAAGATGACCACGCGTCAGGTCCGACAATACTGCAAGCTGGACGACGAGAGCTTGAACCTGTTGCGCGCCAGCGTGAACGAGCTGGGCCTTTCCGCCCGAGCGCACGACAAGGTGCTGCGCGTGGCCCGCACCATTGCCGATCTCGACACGAGCGACGCCATCCGTCCCGTTCACATCAACGAGGCCCTCAATTACCGCATGCTCGACCGGAACCTCTGGAGCTAGGGGCCAATGGAAGAACGAAATCCAAGCGAGCCCTCGGCCGCCGGCAAACCGCTGCCGCACTGCAACGCGTTTTTATTGTGCGAAGAGGTAACAGAAAACAACGTCACCGGTGCCGTATGCTTGATGAACTTGGTCGAGGTCGTTCTCCTTTCTGAGTTTCCGGGATCGTGGGGGCCGTTTGTTCTGTTCCTTCAACTGTACGACGGCATCGGACGGTACGGTGTCAGGGTCGAACTGCATGATTTGACTGACGACCGAGTGGCCAAGGCGGGATTCTACGAAGTGGACTTCCCGAATCGGCTTGATAAGATGGATCTGGCGATCCCGATTGAGGCAATGCGGCTGCCCCGCCCGGGACGCTACAAGTGGGTCGTGTATCTCAACGATGAAGAGTTGGCAATGCAGTATTTTGACGCTGAGGCCGAAAATGGCAAAGAAGAAAAAGGATAGACCGGCGGCGGATCCGCACAAACCGAGCAACGCCACCAATAGCAAGTCTCGCGTTTCAAAGGGTGTTGCAAGGCCGCTTACCGCCGAGGACGCGGGCTGGCGATCCCCGACCTTGTTTGTCTTGCCGATGACCTTGGTGCCAATCGACCCTCCCGAACCATCTGAGAGGAAGAAACGCAAACACGATGGGGGTTGTGGAAACGATCCGGCCGCGTGACGAAGCGCGAAGCCGACGTTGCCGAACGTCGTCTATCGCTTAACCGCTATCGCACGATTGTCGGTCGGCAAAGGGCTGCCGCTGGCAAGCCAGCATTTCGACGCGGAGATCGACGATGGAACAGAGTGAGAACAAGGGCGACCCAAGCGGCGAACAGCGACTAAGTCACGAATCGAGCAGCGAAGTGCGGCCGGATGCCGCCGACGAATACGAATTAACGGCCAAGGACGCTGGCTGGCGCACGCCGACGTTACTCATCAGTCCGGCGGAATTTGTCTACTTTGACCCACCGCGGCCGAAGAAAGAGACGGGTGGTCGTTGTGATGGAGGCGAATGAAAGCGATCCCGACAGATTTAATCCTAGCGAGCAGCCAGCGAAATCCTCTGACGAATCGAGTCCAGTTGGCGATGTCGATTACGAGTTAACGGGAAAGGACGCCGGTTGGCGGAGCCCCACGCTCTTGATCAGTCCTGCAAGATTGGTGATCTTCGATCCGCCCCGTCCCAGGAAGCGACCCTGACAACGGAGGCGCTAGACAAATTAAGCCGCTTTGCGCAGCGATCCGACCGTGGCGTTCTTGCAGTCGCGCAGCAGAGTGCGAAGTTTCCAGAAGTACGACGATTCCATTCGTTGCACGATTTGCCGTAGTTCCATCTCCCAGCCTTCGCATTGCAACAGTTGAGCGCTGCGCTTGGCGAGCATTTGCTCGGCCACAAGAAGGCGTTGCTCTTTGTCCGCGAGTTCTTGCCGTGATTGATGCAACTCCTGCTCCCGTGCGGACAACTCTTCGCGAAGCTCCTTGGTCGGTCGCTGTTCCGCAACCGCGCGCTCGAGTTCGCGCCGTTCTTCCAGCTCGCGGGCACGGCGCTCTTTGGTCTCGGGCCAAAATGGGCCCAAGAAAAATGCGGCAAGCTCACGCACTCGCGAATCGGAGTCCTCCAGCAACGCCTCGTAGTCCTCGGTCCTGAAACTGTTCAGGAGAGGCAAAATCGACTTTGTCCACAGGTCGGGCCGCCGCGCGGCTGACCGCAGCAAGGGCAGTCCAAACGCGCCCATCGCGCCACTGCGCTGGAACGACGGCAAGACGTCGGCATAGTCGGCACTCGTCAGCCGGTTCAAGACGGCGTTCAGCACCCCGAGTTGCTTCTCGGAACGCATCCCGTCGGCGGAGTACGTTTGCGGCATGTCGGTGAGCAGCGAAAGCGTTTCCGGCACATGGCAGATGCCTTCACGAAACGCCACCACCAGGCTTACGAACCAGTCGGAGTGCCATTCCAGCTCGGCCAAGAACCCGCCCGCCGCTTGGAACGAAGAGCGTTTGATGATCGAGGCATGGCCCGGTATGCTGCCCTGGCCGATCCGCTTTTCGAACTCCTCTGGCGCAAAATAACGCGGCTCCGTACACCAACCACTGGGATTGGGACGGATCTCGCCGGTCACGCCGTTGACGATCGAAAAATAGGCGCTGCACAGTCCCGCTTGCGGAAATGCCTCCATGGCGCCGACCATCTTTTCGACGAAGCCGGGCAAGACGTAGTCGTCGGATGCGACGCAATAGACGTACTTCCCGCGGGCATTTGACAGGCCAATGCGCACGCTTTGATTGGCCCGACGGTTGACGGGGTTGGTGATCACTTTGACCACCGCATAGTCGCGTGCAAAGGCCTCGAGAATGGCGGGCGTTTCGTCCGTCGAGGCGTCATTGACGACGATGATCTCCGCCGGCAACACCGATTGAGTGACCAGCGCCTCGAGGGCCCGCGGCAAGTACCGAGCGTGGTTGTACGTTGGAATGATGACCGACAGATCAGCCAAGTTGTTCATGGTATGCCTACCGCATTGGGTATCTCGGTCAGGACGCTTTTTGTCGGAGATGATGTAGGCTTTTTAGGGCGTTCCGGCAAGGCCCGTTTGACATTCTCTGCGTTTATGCCTGCCTGCACTCCGATTGACGTTGACATGCCGCCGGAATGCGGCCTAAAAATCGTGGCCGGCACTGCGCGGGCACTATTCCTCCATCGAGTCGCTCGGCCAAAAAGCAACAGGGATTTGACGTGCATTACGAACTCTCCAGGCGTTTGCTGCGGTCGATGCTCCGCATTCGCCTGATCGAGGAGGGAATTGCCCGGACGTACGCCGACCAGCAAATGCGCTGTCCGGTCCATCTTTGCACTGGTCAGGAAGCCGTGGCCGCGGGAGTGTGTGCTGCGCTCGACGACAGCGCCCAGGTAATGAGCACCCACCGCGCTCATGGCCACTATCTGGCGAAGGGAGGCAATTTGCGGGCCATGCTTGCCGAGATGTACGGCAAAGCGACCGGGTGCGCCGGTGGCTATGGCGGATCGATGCACCTCATCGACCTATCGGCCGGCTTTTTGGGCGCGGCGCCCATCGTCGGCAGTACGATTCCAATTGCGGTCGGGGTCGCGTTTGGCTCCTCGTTGCGTGGCGAGAATCGGGTCGTGGTGGCCTTTTTCGGCGAGGGCGCTACTGAAGAAGGTGCCTTTCACGAAGCGATGAACTTCGCGGCCCTCAAGCGTTTGCCCGTATTGTTCGTCTGCGAGAACAATCTCTATTCGGTCTATTCACCACTTGGCGTGCGGCAACCGGCCGCTCGGTCGGTGTGGCAGACGGCCGCGGGGCATGGCATCGAAAGCCGTCATGGCGACGGTAACGATGTCGAGTC
>DASSFG010000622.1:0-5031 GCA_035694685.1 Pirellulales bacterium | reverse complement strand
AACTTCAGCGTGCGATAGAGGCTGTCGCCGATGACGGTCGAACGGATGTGCCCGACGTGCATCGGCTTAGCGACGTTCGGGGCCGAATAATCGACGACGTAGGTGCGAGGCGTCGCGGCCTTAGCCATGCCGAGCCGTTCGTCATACGCCGCGGCCGAAGTGTGCTGCGCCAGCCAATCCGTGTGAAGGCGCAAATTGATGAACCCCGGTCCGGCAATCTCGGGCGTCGGCCCCAGGTCGTCCCAGGCCAGGCGATCGACGACCTGCTGCGCCACTTCACGGGGCGGGCGTCCCAGCTTTTTGCCCAGCGGCATGGCGCCATTGGCCTGGTAGTCGCCAAACTTCGGGTCTTGGCTCGGCCGCACCATATCGACCAGCTCGGCAACTTCAACGGCGGAGAGGCCGGCGGGTTCGACCAGCGGCGTTAACGCAGCGGCGAACCGCTGTCGGATGACGGCAAGGACATTCATATTGTTTGTTGCGCGGATGATTTGCGCCTGCCGGCCGGATGCACTCCGGCCTATCGACGCAAGCTTACTCGATGTTGTAGATCGCCGATGCGGGGCGGGGCAACTTTGCCACGCACCAATGACGCATGGCGCTATCACATTTCGTCATTAGGGCTTCGTCATTCTTTCGTCATTCGTCATTAGGCATTCGTCATTGCCAAGGTGGGCCGGTGCTCGCTGGTCCCACCCCATTTCAATACTTCCCCCGTCGCCGTTCTTTGCTGGGCAAAACCTCCAGGCAAGTGGTCCACCAACCAGTAAGGATGGTTTCCTGAAACTCCATGGGCAAGCCTTCGCTTTGCATCTCCTTTGCCAGGCGGCGATGGTCGTATTCGACCGGAACCCACTCGACCGTCAAGCCCTGTTGCCGATCGTACCCCAGCAGTGCAAACCATACGTTGGTGCGGCCATCATTCTCGGGACGGCCGAGTACGCCGACGTTGACAAACCGCCGGCCGCCACCGAGCTCCCTTTGCCAGCGAATGCCGGTGTGGGTGGCCAGGATCACGTCGGCGGCGTAGTCGCCGGCCAGCTTTTCGAGAAAATGGTTTGGCGTGGTACTCTCCCAGAGAAACTCGTTCACCTTCCGCGGGCTGCCGTGGCAGAGCAGCAGCCGCAACGGTCCCAGTTCAATCCGCCGCTGGGCCGGCAACGTGCAAAGCCAATGGCGGTTGTCGTCCGAAGTGTGGGCCAAGGTGTAGTCGTAGCTAAGCTGTGCGAAACGGTTGTCGCGAGGGTCGGTGTAGCCGCACTGGCAGTCCGCCAAGGCACGACCGACGGAGTCGTCGTAGTTGCCTTGTAGACAAAGCACATCGTTTTCGTGCAGCAAGGGAAACACGCGATCGGGACAGGGACCGAAAGCCCCCAAGTCGCCTAAGCAATACATCGCGTCCACGCCTCGTCGATGGGCGACGGCAATCGCCGCCTCTAGCGCCAGGTAGTTGCTGTAAATTCCGCCAAAACAGGCAATCAACATCAGCCTCCCGGCGAAATATGCGGTGGCTGGGGCAGAGCCGCGCGCACACGGCCGATTTTGCCATAATGTTCCGCCGCGGCGATGCCCCGGTCGCGCCGCCACCGGGGCATCGCTGGCCGGCATCGTACAATAAGCAATTGCCTGGCCAAATTCGGCCAGCTTCTGCCCCAGCCACCATCGAATCGCATTGCTGCAGTGTGAAACATAGCAATTCGCCGTGGCACTACAGCCAAAGGTGCAACCGGCCCTCGAGCATGTCGGGCAAGGCCTGTTCCACGTGCTGACGCACCTGCTTTTGATGATAGCGCGTGCTGAAGTGCGAGGCCACGATCAGCTCGTTGCGAAAGCGCGATCGCCGCTCGATCAGATCGTCGAGATGAATGTGGCCGAACTTGTGGATTTTGTCCTTCCGATGCCGCGGCGCCACGAACGTCAGCTCGGTAATCAGCACTTGGGCCTCGAACATGGCCGGGCAGTTATCGAGGCCCTCCGGCGAACTGTCGCCCAGGTAGGCCAGCCGCGGCAGCCGCCGCTCTTCGGTCACTTCCTTGCCCGACAGCCGGAGATCGCGAATCTGGTCGCCCGACAGCTCCAGATATTCGGGCTTGAGCTTCTTTCGCCGCTCCCACACGACAAACCCGAGCGAAGGCACCGTGTGCTTGGTCGACGAGACGGTCACCACCAATTCCCGCGAAAGCTCGATCTCGTCGCCCGGCCGGGTAGCGAGCAGCGTGCAAGGCAGCCGCCCGCGATCGAGCCGCGTGAAGAGCTTGAGAATACGCTCGACGTGTTCGACGGCCGTTTCGGGCAGGTAAATGGTGGGTGGCTCCATTTTCATCATGCGCCGCCGCGCCACGTACACCGGCAAGGCCGCGATGTGATCGAGGTGCGCGTGCGAAACCAGCCAGGTGCCGGTACCCATAAACGCCCAGGGCTGGGCCCCCAGGTCGAAGCCGATCTTCAACTCCGGAAATCGCCAATAGGTCTGCACCGCGGCGCGCGAGTAGCCTTCGATCGTCAGGCCCTTGTGAACCAGTGTTTTGAACGGAACGTTGTTGACCATAATGCGGTAGACGTTAGACAGTAGACGGCAGACAGGGAACGAAGCTTTAACCCCTTATTCGGCCTATCGCCTTCAATGTCCGCGCTAAATTACGTCCGCTGAAGTATAAGGGTCGTCGTCGCAATGACAACCGCCCGCGGCGCAAAGTTCACGCGTCGCTGGCGGGCCGCGGCCCGTGCTCGTAATTGTCGACCGCCGAGGCGTCGAGTGGGGCGACGGAGTCGTCGTTGGCGAGCAGCCAGATCTCGGAGTGCAACTCGTGCTGCTCGGCGCGCACGCCATGATGCCGGATCAACTCCAAAACGGCCAAGAACATGCCGATCAGCGCCGATTTGTGCATGCCGGCTTCAAACAGATCGCCAAACGCCACGCGTTGTCCTTGGCGCAGCCGGTCGCGAATGCGCGACATGTGGACGTGGATGGGAGTGTCGTCGTAAACGATGTTCGAGGGCGTGGCGACGTGATAGTCGCGCATGATGCGGCCGAAGGCGCTCACGAGATCCCACAGTTCGAGTTCCTGGATCGGCTCCTCGGCGAGGTCGCGCGACCGCTCGGCCAGCTCGCTGGTAGCGCGAGGAAACCGCTCTTGCCAGGCCCGGCTGCGCTCTTCGAGGATGCTGGCGGCGTCTTTGAACTGCTTGTATTCGAGTAGCCGCCGCACGAGGTCTTGCCGCTGGTCTTCGACCACTTCTTCCTCTTCGCCGCCGCGCGGCAAGACCAGGCGCGACTTGATCTCGATCAGCGTGCTGGCCATCTCCAAAAAGTCGCCGACCAGATTAACGTCGAGTTGCTCGACGACCGCCAGGTGCTCCAGATACTGGTCGGTGATGGTCGCGATGGGAATATCGACAATCTCGACTTCGTGCTTTCGCACCAGGTACAAGAGCAGATCGAGCGGCCCGCGGAAAACGTCGAGGTCAATGCGGAAGGTCATGCGGCGAAGGGTAGACGGTAGACAGTAGACGGTAGACGGGGTTAGGACCTCCAGCACTTACGGTTGCCGCTTGCCTGTGGCGAGCGGGAGGCGTAAGCCCCCCGGTGGTACCAATGACAGTATTGTTTAATCCTCGGATACGAGGTTCCCCCGTCTACCGTCTACTGTCTACCACCTACCTGTCCTTTCTCAGGAGTGATGTCAAATTCGACGGCGATCGTCTCTTCTTCAGTGAACTGCTCCGCGGCGGCCCGTAGCTCGAACTTGCGGGCGATGCTGTTTCCGGCGAGGTCTTCCAGCCAGGCATCGGCCACCAGACGATAGCGGCCAGGCTGCCATGGCCGGTCGGGGCGGAACGCCCAACTCGACTCGTTTTTGCCCGCGGCGCCGTCACCCGGCCATCGTTGGCCGTTGGCATCGACCACCCACAACATGCGTTCCAGCAGGGCGCGGTCAAGTGGCTCACCGAACTCAACGACCAACGGATCTTCGCTGTGCGACTGCGGCACGGTCAGCCGCCAGCGACGCGGGGCCGGGCACGTTTCATCCGGCTCGCCAACTACGAAATCTTTACGAAAATCGTTGGCGAGCAGTTGCCCTTTCGCGTCGCAGAACGTTTGGCGGACGATGAGCGTATAATGACGCCCCACCTCCAACACCGGGCCTTGCTCTTCGCGCGGTTTCAGCTCGCGTTTGACTCGTGCCGGATCGAGCAACAGCGTCAACCGGTCACCGCTCGGGTTCCACAGTTCCTCACTCAGCTCCAGGAAAGGCAGGTCGACTTCGTTGCCGTCCGCATCGAGCAGTGCCAGATGTCGATAGGCGTCGCCGCGACTCATGGGCGCGGTGAAGTGCAAGTAGAATTTGAGTTGGTTCTGCGGCAAGACCCCGGCACTCGGGAAAATTGCCTCGACGCGCCCGCGCGGAGTGGCGACTGCTTTTGGCATGATGAACTGTTTAGTAACGACCTCTTCCGCGTTGCGAAAGACACCGCGGTATTGCATGCCCGGCTCAAGCGGAAATCGTGGCGTAAAGCGCAACCCATCTGGCAGATTTTCATAGGTTCCGGCCAACGGCGGCGGCTCGGCCAAATTCGATTCGAAAACCGCATAGACCGAAAATCCATCCCGGGGCTTGTCCTGTACCGTCGCCAGACGTTGGCCGTCGAGTCCGTGGAGTTCAAAGACCTGCCGGCCTTGGTCGTCGGCCGTCAGCGTGACGCTCGGCTGCGCGCAGGCGGCAATGGTCGTCGCATCGGCATCGACGATAAGGCTGACATAAAGAACAGCATAGACCATCGGCCTGCGCCAGCCCTCGTTTAACCCGCCGCCAACGGCGCCCGCGGGCGCAAAATCATTGCTAGGGTCCATCATTCAACTCGGCGCGGCAATCTGAAGTCACGTCCGCGCTAGCCGTTGGCTCGCGGTTAAACGAGGGGTCGAACTACGGCAACGGCACCGTTTGCAGGTTAAGTACCCCCGGCGAGGCTTCGACCAGCAACAGCGCTTGCTTGTCGCCAAGCTTGTCGAGTTGCTGCACGCCCTTCAGA
>DASSFG010000621.1:0-11664 GCA_035694685.1 Pirellulales bacterium | reverse complement strand
ATAGCGGTCCCCCGTGCGGCGGGTCAATTGCACTAAAGAAAAAGCGGCCGTGTCGACGTTCATCTCCAATAACCGCTCGATCCACCGTTCGGCCTCGGCGAGCGGTGCGACGGTGTTGAGCGGCCCATACATGGGCACGCGTGCGCCGAGCCGCCCGATGGCCCACAGCACCGCGTCGCGCACCGCCCCCACCTTTTCGCGTTCGGCCAGGTCGATCAGCGCCGTTGCCATTTCCATTTTCGTGGGTACGCTCAACAGCTCCAGCGAGCCAAGCAGCCGCCAGGCCTCGGCAGCTTCGTGCGAGGTGGCGCCGACGTCGGGCCGGCGGTGGTGACTCACCTTTTTCGAGGCCCGCAGCGCGGCAAGCAGCGGTTCGGCAAGTGCTCGCTGTTGTCCGGCGTTCAGACCGGCCGCAATCCGCCGCCACAGGATCAGCCACTCGACACGGCAGGCAGGCGTATGGAAAGCCCGCTTGCCTTGCAATTGCTTCCAGGTCTGGGCCACGCGCCAGTCGTCGACTGCCAGGCCGTAACCCGGCCGCAACGAGAAACCGGTCAGATAAAGCCAACGGGCTTCGTGCTCGGCGCTGCGGCGGCGGCCGGGCTCCGCTTCAATCGACGCCTGCCAGATGGCCCGCAACAGGCTCATCGGCCATTCGCGCCGCTTCAACTCGGTGGCTTCCTCCAATCGCTTTGTCACGCTGCCGGGCGAAAGTGGCGGCTGGCGGTCGCCAAACGCCGCCGCGATCGCCGAGCGGCAGGCGTCGACGAGCGCCTCATCGACCACGCCTTCCGCCTCGCCCCGTCCATGATGCGCTTCGCGGTCTGTCTGCGTCGCCGTGCGCACGTCGAACTGCAATCGCCAGGTGCGTGGGCCGCCGGCCTCGCTGCACCAGACGTCGAGCGTGCCGATCTCCGTGAGCCGCGCGTGCAAAGCGACCGATACCGAGGCACTCGCGCCCTTCTTGCCGGCTTCGAGCACCGTGCGGACCGGCGGCAGGGCGCTCATCTGCTCGGCGTCGATCGCGACCAGCTCGCCGGGGCGGTCCGTCAGCCGCGTGCTCGACACGAAAATCGGAAACTCGACCGGCTCGCGGATGGTCAACTCGAACGGCCGCTCGGCCAGATCGATGCCGTGTCCTTCTTCCGTGCCGGCGGGCAACAGGCAGACGGCCGTCGTCTCGCTCTCAGCACCGCCGACGCCGACGTAATAGGTCCGCGCCAGACCGGCCGAAATCCGCACGCCGACACCTCGCCGCACCATTCCGTAATAGGCCGCGCCCTGCGCCACTGCCAGGTCGAGCCGCTCGTTGTCGAGCACATGGGGTTGCCAGGCGGCGCCCTCCGGCGCGGCAAACCACGAAGCCAGCACGTCGAGCAAACGCTGCCTGAGCACGGGCGAGGCGAAGAACCCACCGTTGAACAGCACGAGGTCGGGCCGCGCAGGATCGGCGCCCAACGGGGCGCTCGTGGCCTCGTCCAACGCCACATGCCGATGTGCTGTAAGGAACGCGGCCAGATACCTGGTGATTGCCGCGTCGGCGGCGTAGGGCAGTCCGAACTCCTGAAATCCGCTGCGCCGCGCCGTCGGCCGAGCGTCGAGACCGACACGCGGCAAGAACCCTTCAAGCAGCAACTCTTCGACTTCGGACCGTGTTACTTCCACTTGCAGCCCGCCGCCAATCATCCGCGCGCCGCTGCCGGGCAAATTTACGGTCAACCGCTCGGGAGCGTCGGCCGCCAGCAGCGTTTCCTTGGCGCGGCGGCAGGCCCGCACGAGCACGGCCCATTGCCGCGGCTCGAGCTTGCCGTCGCCCGTCAGCCGGCGCTCAAGATGATGCGCCAGGGCCAGGTCGAGATTGTCGCCGCCCAGCAACAGGTGCTCGCCGACGGCCACGCGATGAAACTTGATCTTGCCGCCTTCACCTTGCCGCACCCGAATGAGCGTGAAATCCGACGTGCCGCCGCCGATGTCGCAAACCAGAATTCTCTGACCGGGCGAGACCAACTCCGCCCAGCGATCACCGCGGTGGTAAATCCAGGCGTAAAACGCCGCTTGCGGTTCTTCGATGAGCACGACGCGGGCCAGACCGGCGAGTTTGGCTGCCCGTACCGTCAGCTCGCGGGCCACTTCATCGAACGAGGCCGGCAGCGTGATGACGACGTCCTGCTGCTCCAGCGGCTGGTCGGGAAAGCGGGCCGTCCACGCTTCGCGAACGTGCATCAGGTAGCGGGCACTCGCTTCGACGGGTGAAAGACGCTCAACGTCGGCCGCCGGGTGCCAAGGCAGCAATTGGGCCGTGCGATCGACGCCGGGATGGCAGAGCCACGACTTGGCCGAACTGATCTGCCTCCCCGGCACGTTCGCGCCGTGATCGCGAGCGAAAACACCGACGGCGTAATTTCGCGGGGCCACGTCCCACGGCAGTTTTAAGCCGTCCTTCGCAAACTCGGCCTCCGCCGCCTCATAGTGAAACGACGGCAGCGTTTCGCGCGCTTCGACTTCGCCTGGCGCCACGATTTGCGGAACGGCGAACGTGCGGACCTGCCACTGCTCGTCAGCAGTATCGACGTAAGCCACGGCCGAATTGGTCGTGCCCAGGTCGATTCCGACGATAAAACGGCTGGCTTTATCCTGTTCTTCAAGCATGCAAACCGCTTACATTTCGTTCCTGGAGGCGCTAATGAAAAGACTAGTGAAAAACAAAAGCGCCTGCCCTTCAGTTATAGCCATAATGCCTTTTGAAGAAAGGCTTTGCAGATCGTCGGCAACGCATCAATCTTGGCTTATAAAAGCCTTTGCAACTACGAGCACGCATACCGCGGCCTGTCATTCCAGGCGTGACCATTGGCTGCCACTTTGGCCGGCTGGCACCGTGCGAAGTGATTTAAGCTATAGCCATACCAAACGTGAACAAAATAACACATTCCTAGCCCTTTTTATTCCGCGTCTAAAGGCACCACCCGGAGGTGTCCATCATTTCCTCCCATCCCTGGCCCCTAACCGCGCCTCTCACTCCCCATTTCTCACCGGCGATTGGCTTGGCATGTCGTCGTGCGGGGTCGCGGAACAACCACGCACAAATGAAAACACACCCGTGTCGCTCGCCTGCCTGGAAATCAAGCACCCATCTCTATACATGCGCATCGTATAGGCAATTCGCGCGGCGGTTGATGCCGTGCGGTCAAAATCGCCGTGTTTCATCGGCCTGTGCAAATTTGCACAAGCCGATGCGGCGGCTAGACCGCTCCAGCCCCTTTGCTCATAAATCAGGCAGTTCCGTAGGTCAGGCTTTCCAGCCTGACGACTTCTCTGGGGCGGCTCCGGCCCGCTGCCTTAGCCCGGCGCCGCTTCTTCGCCGCGTCCGCCGAAACCGCGGGTTTGGCCGGTACGTTCGAGAGACCCATACTACAGCGAGCGGCCCTCGCGTTGATGTTCAAGACGCACCGTCAGGCACCACATAAAAAAAGCGACGTTCGCAACGAAATCGGCAGTCCCGCTGCGCTGCAGGGCGTCGTGGAACTCGTTCAAAAAGCTAGCGTGTGGCCGCTCCAAATGCTGGTAGAGATCGAGACACGGGCGCAGGCTTCGTAGACGGCCCACCAGTTCCTCTTGCTGGTGGCACTGCCGCTCCTGAGCGGCCCACCAGACTTTCGCTGGGCCATTCATCGCTTGCCAGCCCAACTCGCGTTTCAGCCTCCCGATCTCCGCCTCGGCACTCTCCGGCGGCGGCACCATGCACGCAACCGGCTGCGTCGGACGCGCGGCCAAAGGGCTTTTCGCCTTCGCGGCCATCGCCCGCGCCGTGTCGGGCAACTGATATGCCGGCGTAAGGTAGACGTAAAACGGCGGCTGATCGGGCAGGAACACCGTCGCGGGCGGGCCGAGTAGAGGATGAGCGGCGGGCCGGGCAATCTCTTCGGGCAACAACACGGCCCTGCTGATGGGCACGTGCGACTCACTGACCACCGCCACACCGTCGCGGTCGACGTCGGTCGTCGTCGTAGCCAGGCCGGTCATCGTGCCTGACAGCGCCGAGGCATATTCAGCATCTTTCAGGCCCAATCCTCCCCCGAAAAAAATGCGCGTGTTGAAGTTGCTGACGATCGCCTCCGCCGGACCGCTGCCATAGAGGTTGCTGAGTTGACTGAGTGTTTGTACGGCGCCGGTGATCGATACACCACGGCTGCGCAGTGTCGAAAGACGCGTCTCGAAACTTGGCAGCTCGCCCATCGCCGAACCTAACTCATCCAAAATCAAACTCGTCGGACAGGGCAAGCGGCCGTCGGGCTGCTCGGTCGCCAGTCGCACAATGGTCGTGAAAACGCGACTGACGAACAGGTTCGTCAGCGAAATAAGCTGATCGCGGTCGGCCTCCCTGACTTCCAGCACCAGAATGCCGGCCGACGAAATCAGCTCGCGCAAGTCCAACTCGTTCTTGCCGCCGGTACAAGCCGTAATTTCTTCGCTGCCGTACATCAGCAGCCTTTGAGCGGTATCGGCTACGACGCTCTGTTGCGTGACGTTGTTCGACCCTTCCAAGGCGCGAAGGATTGCCGGAAAACCTTCCTGAGGATAAGGACTTCCGGGCGGATGGGCGTCCGCGAACTCCGCCATGCCATAGGGATACGAGTCGATGATTTCGCGCGCCTTGGCGATGGACCGTTCCAAGTCGGGATCTGGATCGAGCGCTAGCGCCCACAGCACGTCGGCGAGAAGATTTACGCTGGAATTCAGCCAGAAGGGATCCTTAATTTGTTTTCCCAGGTCGACTGCCGAGCAAACGGCGAGCGCCATTTCCAGAGCATCCGCACGGCATTCGATGCCCGAGACGGGGTTCCACACGCAGGTGCTGCGAGAGCGTCTGCCGTTATTGATTTGCACCACCCGCTGGCCCGGCCGGTAGATTTGCACCAGCTTCACCATGAATTCATACAGAACTCCTCCTTTGGCATCGATGGCGATAACGGTCCGCCGCGGGTCGCGAATATCGCTGGCGATCTGCGTCAGGACTGCCTTGGTGCTCTTGCCCGCACCGGTACCGCCGACCAGTAACACATGTTTCTCTCTCAGGCTTTCGGGCAGGCAGAGATCGCAATCGAAGACCGGCGCCAACTGCGAACCATCGGGACACGCCTCGACGAGCACCGTCGATTCGGGAAAGCACAATCCGTGGTCATCTTCTTCTCCACCGACCGACGCCTCGCCGCGCAACCTCAACAGTTCATCAAGATCACGTCGGTTGGCCAGCCGCCCATTTCCATAGACGCCGTGCCGCATTCTCCGCGGTCGTTCCGGCACGTCGCCCGGCTGGAACCAGAAGCCGTCGTCGCGACGCCAATCGGCAACGCTACTGTCTTCGTTTGGCGGTTTATGTTGATCGTCCACGATGTCCTACTCCCTATTTGCGTCTTCCCTCTGTAGGGAACGCCCTCCGTGGTGTTCCGCCAATGACGCGGCCGCCTCCGCGTCGGCGCGCGCCATGATCGGCGCCTTGCGCCCGTCGAGCGCCGATAGCATCGCAATCACGCCGGCGGCCACGACAAAGTCATGTGGACGGAAGGTCCGCGTTCACCGGCTTCGGCCACAGGCCAAGGAACTTTTCGATGACCGCAAGCCGGCGCTGAATGTCGAGAAACACCGGCGGGACGTGCAAGGCTTCGATACGCTCGATGGAAAGCGCGCCACGCTCTGTTTCCCACTGCTGGATCTGCCCTTCAACATCGTAATCGCGTTCTAGGTCCATATGTCTTTTTCCTCGGAAGTATATTGATTCAATAGTGTCTTTGCTGTTGTGCCATCCGAAGTTCGTATTGCGCACTAAGCTGAGCCCCTCGGGCACCGGCCGCGCGAGAAAAGGCGACACGCGACGCCATCGGCCCATTGCGCCGACAGTTGACGGTAGACCGCTGGGGCGGTCGCGCACCCGTGTCTTCATTGCGATCGTGGATGACTCCTCGCTCGTAGGTCACACTCGCCAGCTTGACGTGGGTTCGATGGGCATTATCTTCGACCCTTTCGTTTCATGTGTGTTCTACCTTCTACCTTCGTCAAGGCATTCCGGGCGACGTTTTTGGGAAGAATTGCGAAAGCTTGCTCCGTTAGCGGACCCTTCGTGGCTCACGGCTCCGCTCAAGCAGTTCGATCAGATCCGTAACCGCGCCGCGCAACTCTTCGTCATTTGGGGCCACCTTTTCGAGCAAGGCGCTGACTTGTTCCAGCCGAAAGTGCCTCCAATTGCATTCCGTCACGGGACAAAGATGGCCGGCGTATTCGGTCGCGGCGCGAGGCGCACGTCTCAGCAAGTCGCGTAGATTCAGCACGCACTGCCGAACATTAGGATCAGCGGACGCAGGAACGGCGATCAGGCCGCTAAACGACGGCGTTCGTGCCCCGCGCCTGAGAACGACAAGCCAGGCGACACCAAACGACGCTTGTTCGGCAGCCACCTCGACGCGCAGATCGGCGCCATCAATCTCGACCGGGAAAAAGACTTTGTTGTAGCTCAAGTCCCGCACCGGCTGCGGGGCCTCGTCATGGTGGTGCTGCGCAAGCCAGTCGCCTTTTTCGTCGTCGTGGCCATAAATCCTTTCTTCGAATGGCTCGAGGCGGATATCGCCGAACTGGTCCACTCTGCGCTTCGTAATGGTGCGAAAATGGGCGAGCAGGAATCCCCTCCACGAAAACCGCCGCTCGAATATTTCGACGAAGGCAACAACCTTGCGCACGGCTCGTTGGAGCCTACGAACGCCCGGCCGCCGTCCAACCTGCCGGATCCAGCCTGCGCGTTCAAACAGCGATGCCAGCCTCGGATTGAGGGTTAACGCGGCATCGAGGGCACGCCAAGAGCCCGGAAGCTGGTTCTGCGCGTCGATTGCGTGTTTGATGACCGCAACCAGGTAGTTCTCGTCACGCGGAACCGTTAGTGGCGCCACGCGGTCGCCGCGCGCCATGGCCTCAACCGCGCGGAAGTCCGACACGACCCGCACGAAAAGCTCATCAAAATGGGCCGCTAATTCCTGACACGCTTCGATCCGCTGCGACCAAACCGCTGCGTTTCGGACTGCCAACTGAAAGATGTCGTCATCGAGGATCTTGGCCAGCAGCCAATCGCGCGTCGCCTCCCCAAGATAGTTCGGCAGCCGCTTGTAGATCTCTCCGCGGAGACCTTGATCAGCCTCGAACAGCAGGAGGAGTTTTTTCCAGGCGTCGGGAAAATCCTGATACGGCATATCGGCGATCAGCTTGCGAACAAGGTCCGCGCGGCTTCGATCGGAAAGCCTGAGCAGCTCGATGTCTTCGAACAATGCCGAGTGCTCGTGCCGCCGTTCCCCCACAACTGCAACGAGCGCACGATGGATTCCCTGGAGGAATCGAACGTCAGAGTAAAGGTTGAAGTCCATGAATCCGTGGTTCCCGTGGCTTGGCAGGTGCGTCAGGACTGTGTAAGGGATGGGGAGCGGCCACCGAGTGTAACTGGCCCGCTCCCTGCACCGGGCCGCCCGCTAACGGCGGGCGCGTGAAGGTAAACGACATGCACCCAAAACCGCGACAGCGAGCGTCGCGAACAATCGGAAGGCCCAGAGCCAGCTCCGTTTTGACTTGGCGGCGCGAATTGCCGCATGAATCTCCAGCAGATAGTCTGCGTCGGCCCTGTACCTAACCCAACCCGAACCGTGCGCGTCGAGTTGGGCGTGTCGAGTGGTTCTCGACAGGAAATCGTCAAGAGACATGGAAACCTCCGCGTGGAAAAAGATCCCCATAAGTCACCCTTGCGACGCACGGCGCGCGGTCAAGAAAGATTTGTCCGGCACGGTGCCGTCGTGTCTCACGCGCGGCGCAAAAGCAATGAGGCAAACGCCAGTTTGCTTTGCCGTCAAAGCAAATTGGCGGCGATGGCCGACCGGCGTGAGATTCTTTCGCACGGCTCAGAGCGACGTGGCTCTATCGCGAGCGCTCAATGCAGTCGTTGTTGCTCCTACCGACGACGGAACAGCCCTGGTTGTCGCGCCCGGGCGCTTTCGCGGGGGCTAGCGCACATGCCGACGGCGCGGACGGTCCCGAACTCGGACAGTGCGCGAGGCAAAAAGCAACGGTTACAACGGCCTTGCTTTGCTTTGCGAGCGCCACTATCAGCAGCTCGAGCGCGACGGCGCCGAGCGAAGCAGGCACGTCCACTAAAAGGACACCTTCGAAAATGAGAAATTCGAGGATCCGCGGCGTTTCAACCTTCGTTGGTTATCGCTCTGACGCCGCTGAATGAGGCCCGACGATTCTCATGGGAGGGTGCAAGTCAGCTTCGCGTGACCTATGCGTATGACGGAGCAGGCCGCCAATGCTTTCATTCGTCGTCTCCCACGATTCGCCGCGCGCGAGCGACTGAATTCATTGTCGCAAGTGGCCGCATCTGTCGTGGGGAGAACGGGCGTGCCTTCCAGCTTGCCCAAATTGCCCAGCAAGCATCCTCCATGATCCGGAAAGACCCGAACCGCCTCGCCACCGGCTGCGATCTATTTGCAATTGAAGAGTGCTTTTGGTGTAATAACCTCCCAGCCTGCTTCACTCCCCGCCGATTGGAGGGCAACGCGCTCTCCGATATAACCGTTCGGAGGGTTCTGCCATGCCCGCCCCGCCGCTGAAAGCCAATACCGGTTACGTATCTCCAACTGATTTGGATGCGGTAATTCGTGAAACGGATTGGGAAGCATTCCAGGCGTTTCCTCGGACGGATTGCGAATACGAGACGTTCAAGGGACTCCTCCGGGACGAAGAAACAAGGCTCAAAATGGTCGAATTGCTAACATCCACGCCACCACATCTGGACCAGTTCAGGGCGCTTTTCAGCGAAGACATGGCGACCCTCGACGCTCCCCTGATTCGCACGTTGAAAACCGAGGCATCGAAAAAAGACGACGGAAACCTAACTGACATTCGCGTTGGCAACGGAAAGAAGCGGCCATACCGGCCGAAAAATAGAATGAACTGTCGCCTGAAGGCATGGTTTGATTGGCGCGCGCTGAGCGGCCCGCCGCAACAGCGTTTTGAACTCGTATTCGGTGAGCCGACTAACGACGGTTTTTGCACGGTTAGCGTGGTGTGGCAGCCAATAGCTTACGACGCAACCGCGACACGGATCCCGGGGATCCCGGTGGGTCGGCTACCGCGCAAAAGCGAGCCCGCCTGGGCCGTGGTGATTGAGCTTCGGTGTCTCGGCGAGTTGAACACGGAGATCCAGTCGGAGCTATGGAATACGTTCCACGAAATCCACGATCCGCCGCGCGCTAGGGCCGCTCGAATACCAAAGGCCAGCGAAACGGCCGACCCGAGTCGCGAGTTTCATCGGAACCCTAAGTCGGTCCTCAACGACAGTGGCGACAACGAAGGTGCCAACGCCGACACTTGGGACTACCGAGGCCTTCCGGATGGCTTATCGGCCACGCTCCCGCTCGGCGACAATGGCTGCGTGCGCCAAAAGGTTACCGATGCGGTCCGATTTGCACGTTTGCTTTCGGATCTGCCTGCCCTCAAAGCGCAAAAGACGACGATCGCGGTCGACCTGTGCGATGTCCGCGGCCTGCAACGGGAAGTCGACGGGCAGTTGCTCGGCTGGCGAAGAAACGTTGCTCGCGCGGCCGTCCTGGCCAGCCATCTGGCTGAGGAACAGGCCGCAGAAGCGCGAATCAGGAAAATGAGTGCCAAGATCGAGAGGCAGTTCCAAAAAAAATTGGACGAACTTCGCAACGGCCGTGTAATCGACGGCGGAACCGCCGGCAAAATCCGATTGACCGAAGACGCGCTTTCAAAGTGCATGCACGAGGCGGTCGCTGAGAACCCGACTTGTCTTCAGTTCGTGAAAATGCATGGTGCGCTCGACGACGAACCATCCTCGTGCCTGTTGGTTACCGCGCAAGTGGAGAGGATCATCCGACACTGGTATAGCTGCGAGCCGGTCGGCGTGATCGACGACACCACGGTACATCGTGTGTGGTGTCGCACGGCCGCGTTGCGCGACAACGAGATCGACAACTATGTCGACAGCCGGCTCCCCGATGGCGAATGCGCGCCAATCGTCGATGTTGACGTTTCCGACGAGCAAGCGGCGCTCGCGGCGCAGAGCGCCGTACCCTATTCTGCCTCGATCGACACAAACGTCCTCCTATGGCGGTGCGACCGAAATCGTAAGTTCGATCTCCTGACGCCCGTGACGGAAAGTTTGCGCGATTTGTTCGACCTGCGGGATTACTCCACCGACTCCATCAAAAGCCGGATTAACGACTTCTCTGAGTCGGCCGTCGAATTGCTAGAACTAGCACGATGGACATGGACCGGCGGCGAGAAGCTAGTGAACCCGGTTTCGGCTGGTTACGGACAACAACCACAAGAGATTTCGGGGATAGATCAGCTCCGAAGTTTACTGATCGGCAGCAAGTTCGACGGGAATTTCAGAAACATCGTCAATGTTCTGTACAATCTGCTTTTCCACTTTAATAAGCATGATCTGCGCATCGTTGTTAGCAACCCGCAGCACGCCGACGAGTTAACGGCGCGGCTTTTGAAATTGCTTATGGACGCGGCGAAGGGGCGACATTTGACGTTGCTAGCCAAACCAAGCGAGAAGACGGCAAAACTGACCATCGTGCTTTGCGGACAGCACGGTTTTGGAAGGTCGACGGAGGTTTTACCGTTTGAATGGTCGAAAGCCGGTGAGCAGGACGATCCTCATCGAACGCCGGAAGAGTTCCCCAAAGTCGTGATTGACCGTTTGCTCCTGCAAATCGCATCGGTGCTAGGCGTTTCCTTTTTGCGCGACTGGCTGCGTAGAGTCGCGAAGAGAATGGGAGTATCTGACGACGGTTTTCGTCTCGCTCTGGCGCGGCTTGTAGAAGCAGGCGTTCTGCGCTATTCGGGATACCTCCGCGACCCGGGGGAGGAGAAGCGAAGATTTCGCGAGCTGTCATTTTCATCAAGCAGCGTTTTTGAAACGATTCGCGGATCTGTTGAGCAGCAAGACCAAAACGAGGTGCGCCAGGCATTTCTTGCAGAAGTGCTGGACAAAATAGTCAACCATGGCATTGATACCGTTCGTCACAAAATCAGGGTCTGCGAAATCCTCGGTGGCACCGCGAATGGCCGCGGGACAGAGGACATTGTGAAGGCTCTCCTTGGCGAGGTTGGCGCAAAAGCCCTGGCAGAGCTTTGGTGGATGGCAGGTTCGCGGGCGCGCCATGCCGGGGCGCCGATCGAGGCCATGAAACGATTGATGAACGCCAGTCACCTTATTCGCGCGTTCAACCTACAACAAAACGCTACAACGCGAAGGCTTGCGCTGCGCGTGCTCGTTCAC
Organism: Pirellulales bacterium; assembly: GCA_035694685.1. Classification (GTDB taxonomy): domain Bacteria; phylum Planctomycetota; class Planctomycetia; order Pirellulales; family JAICIG01; genus DASSFG01. The sequence continues at coordinate 320 of DASSFG010000621.1, read as the reverse complement.
CGGGTGGCAGTCTGTGAGGACCGAATCGCTGAGAGCGACGACCCTGATTCCATGCAACAAGCGAAACGCGATGCCATGCAGCAACTTGAGGACGCGCGACAATCCAGGATCACTTTCGGAAAAGCTAACGATCTGGATCTGGATGAGGAAAATGGGCTCTTTGCTCTTCATAGACGCTGCTGGAGCTACCACAACCGCCATGGTAGCCTTTCGGAGGCGAAGGATTGGGCGCAATCGTTGTTGGATCGTTCGAATAGCGGCGTGTTTTCCGACAATCGCCTAAAGCTTGAGCTTCGGCATATCCTGTGCGTGGTATCGTT
>DASSFG010000620.1:0-8700 GCA_035694685.1 Pirellulales bacterium | reverse complement strand
AGCCGCGATGGCGTTCCGTTACGTAAGCGCGTTGCCGGCAATTCTCGTCGTGGTCTTCGGTTTGATTGCCTTGCGCGACAAAGCGCTGGGCGGCTACCGGCCCGAAATCCTCATTAGCCGCGACGAAGAAGACGAGCTGTTCGCCGGCGGCGTCCAGGGCGCCGTCGAATAACGCGCGCTGTTCGTCCGGGCATGGCACGATATTTGGACCAAAAGCGCCCAACGAACTCATCTGTACAGCAAGGGCGACTGTCATGTACTATTGGTTGAACGTCATCGCGTGGGCGTCGCTTTTCGTCGGCGTCGGTTCGTCGTTGGTGATCGTGGTCGACCTCTTGGCGGGTCATCGGCACAAAATGGCGATTATGAACATCGTCTGGCCGGTGACGGCCCTCTACCTGGGGCCGCTGGCCCTCTGGGGCCACTGGGAGAGCCTTGGAATGGGTGCAGATGACAAGGCTCGGAAGCAAAACGCAGGAGTAGGGCAGCGTCCGCTCTGGCAGAAGGCGGTCTTAGCCACGACGCACTGTGGGGCCGGCTGCACGCTGGGCGACATCATCGGCGAGTGGGGCGTGTTTGCGATGGGCGCCACCATTGCCGGCTCGATGTTGCTCACCGACTACCTGGTCGACTTCGCCCTCGCCTATTTGCTCGGCATCATCTTTCAGTTCCTCACCATCGTGCCGATGAAGCACTTGCCGCCGGGCAAAGGACTTTGGGAGGCCATCAAAGTCGACACCCTTTCGCTGGTCGCCTTTGAGATCGGCATGTTCGGCTGGATGGCCCTGATGCACTTTGGCTTTTTCAGCACACCACCAAAACCGAACCAGGCCGTCTACTGGTTCATGATGCAGCTCGGCATGATCGCCGGCTTTTTAACCAGCTTACCCGCCAACTGGTTTCTCGTCCGCACTGGCATCAAGCCCGCGATGTAACCGAGGTCTACAGCCCTCGTTGTTCTACACAAGTCGTACGCATCACGCGGCGAACATGGTTCACCGCACGGAAAGGGCCGCAACCGTTTGGAGTGCGGCGATTTATCGCCGCTTTGACTTGCGGCGGAGCCGCTTTCTTTTGATGCGTCGGCCGGCGACCGAGAGCCGGCGCGGCGAAAGAAAGGTCGCTCCGCGACCGACAAAAGCGGCGATAAATCGCCGCACTCCAAAGGCTGGTGCCGCCGCGCAGCGACGATTCTCGAGATGCGTAAAAAAAACGAGGCCTAAAGTGCCCGCCAAACGTGGAGCAGCAACAAGGACAGCGTGGCAGTCAGCGCGGCTTTGTATTCGCGATTATTGAGCCACTGAGCCAGCGACCAATCACAACGGAACTCGATGAACGGCCTATAAGGGAAGAACTGCGGCGCGGTGGCCGCATATTGTGCCCAGGCGACGCCGTGCCGTTCGGCCAGCCGCCTTTCTTCGCGCTGGATGGTCAAGAGATAAATGGCCAGCACCGGCCCGAAGACGACGCAGGTGTCGAGAAGACTGCCGACGAGCACACAGAAGCCGAACATCATCAATAGCGAACCGAGGTAGAGCGGGTGCCGGCAGAGGCGGTAAGGCCCGGTGGTGGCCAACACCTTGCTTTTGTTGATCACGCCGGCGGCCCAGGAGCGAATGGTCAGCCCCAGCAGCACCGTAACGAGGCCGGTCACGGCCAAAGGGTCTTGAAAATTGCCCGTGTCGTGCGGCCGGGCGCCGGTGACCAGGTCTTTGGCGATCAGACCGGAAAAGACGAACAGCGAGATGGTCACCCGTTGTTTGACCAGGAAGTCGCGAAACGTGTTTCCAACACGCGGCGTCGTATCACTCATGGCGGCTCCGTCCAGGAATAGGGCGGTCGTTTATAGCGAAACCCGCCAAGCAGGGTCAAGTCCGCTTGGTATGATAGGACACCATGCGTGCACGAGCGGTTTGCGTGGCACGGCTCACCTTGGAGGATGGGCTTCCTAGCCCGTCGCCCGAAATGTTGACGGCCTAGGAAGGCCATCCTCCACGATTCGCGTTGCTTGCGCAATCCGTTCACCCACCCGACACCATAGACTTCGCGTTCGCTCCTTTTCTCAAATGACGGCGATTTTTACCCTGACGGTCTTTCTTTCCGCAGCGCTGCTGTTCCTACTGGAGCCGATGATCGGCAAGCTGTTGCTGCCAACGTTTGGCGGGGCACCCGGGGTCTGGAACGTCTGTCTGGCCTTCTACCAGGCGGTCTTACTGGCCGGCTACTGCTATGCCCATTGGCTGACACGCCTGTCCCAGACGCGCTGGCAGGTGCTCATCCACCTGGCGGTCATCTGCTTACCATGGCTGGCCTTACCGCTCGATACACAGTTGCAGCCAACACCGCCGGGCAGCAACCCGACCTGGCCGCTCGTGGTGCGATTGGCCACGACCGCGGGACTGCCATTGTTCGTCCTGGCCAGCACATCGCCGCTGCTGGGGCAGTGGTTCGCCGCATTGCGCGGCCAGGCCGGCACCGATCCCTACTCCCTTTACGCCGCCAGCAACGCCGGCAGTATGCTCGGACTGCTGAGTTATCCGTTTTTTATCGAGCCTCGGCTCTCCATTCCCACACAGGCGTTTAGTTGGGCCTATGCCTACACCGTGCTGCTGGTGCTGCTGGCGATTTGTTCGCTGGCCGCTTGGGGGGACCGCTCAGCGGCGATTCACACTTCGAGCAACTCGATCGCTGCGGCCGAAAAACCGTCCGGCTTCGTCAAGCTGCGCTGGGTAGCGCTGGCCTTTGTGCCATCGAGCTTGCTGCTTAGCGTGACGGCGTTCTTATCGAGCGACGTCTCTCCAGTGCCCTTTATTTGGGTCGTGCCACTGGCACTCTACCTGTTGAGTTTTATCCTCGTATTCTCGCGCCTGCCGCGGTGGACGTTGCGACTGTTCGCCGTGGCGCTGCCTGTATTGGTGCTGATTCAGGCCTATCAGGCATTCACCTGGTTTTTTCCGGGGCCGCCTCAGCCGATGAGGCGCACGGCGATGCTGCACCTGGCCACGTTTTTTAGTGCCGCGATGGTGTGCCATGGCGAGCTCGCTCGGCAACGACCGCCGCCGGCATTTCTCACCAGCTATTTTTTCTGGCTGTCGTTCGGCGGCGTGGCGGGTGGTTGCTTTAACGCTCTCCTGGCGCCCCTCTTGTTCAATTCGCTGGCCGAGTATCCACTGGCTTTGTCGGTCGCATGTGCACTCTCGCCGATGGCATTCGGCCGGTTGCCGTGGGTATGGAAATGGCTCGATGCCGCCGGCGCCGCAACCGTCGCATTCGTGGCCTGGCTGCTTGTATCGGCCCATTTGCACGACAGTTCGCGCTGGCCGATTGTCGTCAGTGCAGGTATCACTGCCGCCCTCGCCGCGCGGCCGGTGGCGTTTGGCCTTGCCCTCGTAGTACTATTTGCCCTCGCCGGCCGATACGACGACACGATGCAGTACGTCCTCTTTCGAGAACGAGACTTCTACGGCACTCTGAAAGTCCAAACCGACAAGAAGCAAGATTGCTACTATCTTTCGCACGGCCGCATCTTGCACGGTCAACAGCGACGTAGCGACGACCCCGCCGTACGCGATAAGCCGCTGGCCTATTTCTACCCTACGGGGCCGATCGGGCAGGTCTTCGCGGCGATGCCGGTCTTAAAGACAAAGCCGCCCGTGGCCATCGTCGGACTGGGCGTGGGCACGCTGGCGAGCTACGGCCAGCCGGGACAGGAGTTCGTCTTTTACGAGCTTGATCCGGCCGTCGAACGGCTGGCGCGCGATGACCGGTATTTTACCTTCCTGCGCGACAGCGCGGCGAATTGCCGCGTCGTGCTGGGCGATGCGAGACTTTCTCTGCGCGACGCGCCGGACGGCCACTATGGCCTGATCGTGATCGATGCTTTTAGCGGCGACGGCGTGCCCGTACATCTGCTGACCTACGAGGCGATGGAGCTGTACCTGAAAAAACTGGCCCCGCACGGCGTCGTCGTGTTTCAGCTTTCCAATACGTTCCTCGACCTCTCTGCCGTGCTCGGCAACCTTGTCCACGCACATTCCTTGGCCGTCTTCAACCGTTACGATTCGGACATCACGGCTGAAGAAAGGGACGAAGGCAAGATGATCTCGCAGTGGGGTATCGTGGCGCGCGAGGAAAACGACTTTGGCGAATTGGCGCACAACAACGGCTGGCTGCGGTTGATTCGCGTCAAAAAGGTATCTCTCTGGACCGACCACTACACCAGCCTCTGGCCGATTGCCAACTGGCGGCAGTAATCGCGGCAATGGTACATTAGTTGCGGCGTTCAAGGCGCTTTTTGAACAACGGTCTTTCAGCACAGGAGCGAAATAATGGCTACGACTGAGCGTTCTTCGCGGCACGCGGGCTCGCAACGCGAGGCTTGGCCCAAGATGGGTTCGCATGAGATTAATATGAGCGAAATGGAGCGCACGCTGAGCGTGATGGGCGGCGCGGCGCTAGTCATGTTCGGCCTCAGCCACATGCCCAAGACGAGCTTGATTCTGCTGGCAGGCGGGCTCTACGCCATGTATCGTGGCGCCAGCGGGCACTGCAACGTTTACGAGCAGTTGGGCATCGACCACGGACACCAATAAATCGCGTCCGGCGGTTCACTCGCCCGCTAGAACAATGGAGATCGCTTCCTCCAATTGCTGATCGCCGTCGCGCGTTTCGGTAAGGCTGGTCGAGCGGTTTTCAGCGCGCAACAATCGCAACACTTCGCGATAGTTCGCCTGCTCGGTAGCGTGGTCGCCGCGCGAGTGGGCGCGCTGCGCGTCACGCAACAACAATTGGTACGGCTCCAGCGCACCTTCTGCATGGCCATAAAAGCTCACAATCTGATAGCGTGCTTCCTCGCGCTTGTTTGCGCCGGTCCCCTGCGATGAAAAATCCGTGAACGAGAGCAAGATCGATAGCATCAAGCTGGCCGCCACGACGATCGTCAGCGTCATTGTCTTCTGCGGCTTTTCTGCCGGAGCGGCGGTCTTCGGCGGCTGCCTGGCGTCGGCCAGGCTCAGTTCAGGCAGCTTTCCATCTTGGGTGATCGACGTCGCTTGCGCTGCCGGATCAAGCGGCTTGAAACGCGGCACCGCTTGCTGAGGTTGCGGCGCCGGCGATTCGGTCAGCTTGAAACCGGTGGCCAACACGCCCGGATCGCCGCGCCAGGCGGGCGATTTTGCCTGGGGCGGGCTTGGAACCGACGCGGCAGGCGGCGTAGGGGCGGCGCCGCCCGATACCTGGAATTGGCTCGCGCAGTGCGGACAAACCAAAACCTGGCCCACTAATTCAGGCGCCACGGTAAGCTGGGTCGCACAGCCGGGGCAGGCCACCGTCATCGACATCGCGAGGTTTCCTGCTACAGCGAAAAGCCCGAGAAAAGGTAGTTCATCACAAATGGTCCCAAGATGATCAGCGAAGTTGAGGCCATGATCAAGATGCCGGGCAACAGCATTTTCACGCCCGCTTCTCCGGCGACGCCTTCGGCCCGCTGCGTGCGCTTGATGCGCAGCACGTCGGCCTGGGTGCGAAAGACACGGGCCAACGGCGTGCCCAACTCTTCGCCCTGGATGATCGAGCCCACGACGCTGGTCACGTCGTCGTCGCTGAGCCGGGCACGCAGGCTTTCCAGCGCCTCGGTGCGCGTCTTGCCCATGCTCATGTCGGCCAGCACGCGGCCAAATTCCACGGCCACCGGATGTCCCGCCAATTCCTGAACCGATTGCTCCAGGGCCTGCAAAAACGTGGCGCCCGCTTCAATCAGCAGCGTAAGCAGATCGAGCAAGTAAGGCAACCGCCGCTTGATGAGCACCAACCGGTAGCTGGCGCGGCGCGCCAGTTGGCGCCGCAGCGCGAATACGGTAAGCGGAAAGGCGGCGAGCGTCAGCAGGGCCCCGTCGCCGCCGAACCAGCTCACGAAAAAATAGAGGTAGAGCGGCGTCAGCAATAGGGCGATCGTCTCGGCCCGGGCCAGGTACTCTTCGGCCAGCCAAAAGCGCGGCAAGCCGGCGGCGAAGATCTCGCGCTGAATCTCGGGAAGCTGCTCGCGGAAGGCGCCGCGGTTGAACCTGGCGAGCAGGTCGATCAGCGGTTGCAGCAGGCGATAAAGCGGATCGAGCTGCCGCAATTCATTGATGCGGCTGACGTCATACCGCCATTCGTGCCCTTGTTGCAGATCGTCGCTGGCCAGGGCGACAAGTATCCAGCGAACCAAGAGGGCAACGGCGACTCCCGCTAGCAACGACCCGGCCAGGCCCAAGCCGGGACCGAAGTTGGCCAGTAGTAAGACAGCTAGCAGCATCGTCGCCTCAAATATCCGGTGTCAAAATCTTTCGCGCCCACACGTAGGCCGCGATGTTCAAGACGACCGCCAAAGACAGCATCAACTGACCGGGCAACGTCTCGAACAACCGCGTGGTATTTTCAGGGTCGATAAAGTAATAGGCAATCAGCACGAACAGCGGCATCAGCCCCATGTACACGGCGGATTTGCGTGCCTGGGCCGTTTCGCTGAGTATCTTGCGCTCCAGCCGCTGCAGCTCGAGCACCGAATGCGCAATTCGGTCGACGGTTTCGTTCAACCGTCCGCCGCTGTCGTGGCTGGCCAACATGGCGGCGGCAAAGAGCGAGAAGTTTTCGCTCCGCAGTCGGGCCTTGGCCTCCGTCAACGTTTGCACGAGCGGTTTGCCGAGATTGTACTCACCGATGATTTGCCGAAACTCTTCGGAAATCGGCTTGGGGCATTGCGTGGCCAGAATCTCCAACGACTGTGCCAGTGAAAGTCCCGCCTTAATCGCTCCGCTCAGGGCCACCATGGCGTCGGCCAATTGATCTTCGATTTTCCGCTGCCGCGCCTCGGCCAGCCGCCGCAGCAAATACCAGGGAAACGCGACCACCAGCCCGGCGGCCAGGGTAGCAAAGACGGGCTTGTCGAAGACGACCAACACCATGAACACCGCCCCGGTCAAAACGTTCCAGGCAATCAGCCAGCGTCTCAAGCCCGCTGCCGGCCGCCGCAGAATGCGGAGTTTGTCGCCGAAGTCATGCTCCAGGTACTCCAACGACTGCTGATACCATCCGCGCCCCGCATACGCGCCGACGCTGATCGCAGCACCCATCAGCAGACTGGCAGGCAAGATGTCTCCCATCGTTCCTCAACACCCGGAGTATCGCGACCGCGTAGCACGGCCAGCAGCATTGATTGTATGCTCAAAAAGAGTCGTGAACCAAATGGAACCTTGCGCGTCTTTCAGGTCAACGGATGTAGGTCAGGCTTTCGAGCCTGACGCCAACCGAAAAAGGCACGACAGGCTGGAAAAGCCTGCCCCACCCCCGGCGGCTTTAATTGCAACCTGTTCAATTCTGGGTGGCCCGGCTGGAGGAAGCCCGATCAGCGATGCACCAATCGGACACGGTAATCTTCGATTCGGGCCGGTTTCCATTGTGGTTTCGGCTTCCGGTATTGACGTTTGGCCTGTTCGCACTATGGTTTGCGGCGGCACTTGCGGCTCACGTCTCGTTCGGCGTGAATTTGGGATTGCCGATGTCGGACGTTCACGGCTCGCCGGTGCCTGGCTCACTGGCCAGTTTCGCCATTGCGCTGCTTTGGATTTTTGTTTGGTTCGCCCGGCTGCAAATTCTATTCGACTCGACACGACATGAGTTGATCATCCGGACGAAAGGATTCGTCGGTTGGCATGCGCGCCGCGTTTCCTTGGTGGGTGCTCGCGAGTTTCACGTTCGCCGCGTGCCCAACGGCCTAGCCAGTCGAATTTGGCGAGTTAGCATGGTCCTTACCGATGGCCGGAGTGAGCCGTTGGTTGATATCGCGTCCGGCGTCGAGTCGCTTGTCGAGTCGTTGGGTGCAGGCACCAACTTGCCAGTTATCAATATGGACAAGGCGGACTGAGATCCGACCGCAGCCTGAGATGGTCTTGGGGTGCGAGGACCTGATTGGCACGGTTGACGACCGCTGCAATCTGTCGCAAACTAGGGCGTAACACTCTTGCCGGAGTGGCGGAATGGCAGACGCGCTGGACTCAAAATCCAGTGATCGCAAGATCGTGTGGGTTCAAGTCCCACCTCCGGTACTTCCCAGGTGCAAACCATCCTCGACCATCCGGCGATTAGCGGCCGTTATCTCTTCCCGCAGCCACGCTGCGTTGACGACCCGTTCGTCGCGCAAGTCACGGGGGCCGAGTTGGCCTGCTACCGAAGGGTTGTCGATCCGACCGGGTTTACATTGGTTCATTTTCATGGCAACGGAGAAGCCGTTGCCGATTACGCCCAGTTGCACAACCGCCTGCGTCCGGCCCGCATAGGGCCATGACGCGTCCGCAGTCCGCCCACAGCAGGTCCGCTGCATGCGAGGTTCGGTTGCACCTAACCCAGCGCGGCCTTGCAGCCCTCCAATCACCACGTAAACCCGAGGGCCTTTCTCATTGCATCTTCGAATGCCTGATCGTCGAGGCTTCTTCGCAAGCGCAAAATCATCTCAGCGTCTTGGCCGACCGGTACACGGAGCGGTGTCGCGGGGTCTTCGATTGCACTGGCGATGGCTAATGCGACGACTTCCGGTCCGGGTACAGATGGCCCCGTCATTTTGCTATCGGCTCCGCCACACTGCTCCCAAAGTCCGGCGTAGTCGGCTGGTCCTTGATGAGGCTCGCTCGCTTTCGTGCCAGTAGCGATTAGTCCGGGCTCGAT
>DASSFG010000619.1:0-9073 GCA_035694685.1 Pirellulales bacterium | reverse complement strand
CCTGATCCGTCTTGCTCATCGAGAAGGCTGGAATCCGGACGAATCGAAGTCAGATTTCGAATTGTCAGCAGACCGAGACGAAATTCGAATACTTGCTGCCGAGGCGTCTGGCTCCAGTTCGCCCGCTGGTCACCGGACGCGGGATTCTGAATAAGGAACTGGAGGTCTGGCACCTCGACGAACATCCCGGAGCAAATACTTCCCCGTGCGGCGGCGATCGCCTGATCGTCGTGGCATAGACCGCTTGCGGAACTTGATCACATCGACCGACGCGTCGAACGTGTCATTGACAGCGCAACTGGTCGAGCAGGCCGACCGGCCGACCTAGGCTACCGCAAGATCAACGCGTCGGCCACTTCAAGGTCGAACGTGAACGTGCGCCGGCGACCGTCCGTGGCCTGCTGCACGTTGCCACCGCTGGCAAGTTCGACTGACTTCTGCGGGAAATCGAATTCGATCGCCACCGTGAGGCCCTTGGTCGCCTGACCGCTCCAGTTCACTAGGGGAATGGCGACGCCATGTGGCGATTCGATGACCATCGTCTCCACTAGCTGTTGGGAACACAATACAGGCCGCGCGATGTCGGAAGAGGGCAGTTTCACGAGCTCCCCGGCGCCGGTGTCGAAGGCGGTCGGAATGAAGTGTGCCATCGAATCGGGCGCCGAATTCCGATCGACCGGCCGCCTGGGCAGAGCGGGGCGGAAATAACTCAGCCCGGGCAGGAACCCACAGTAGAAACTTTTGCCGCGGCCGGTCGCCTTTGTGGCGACGGCCGGTGTACCATCACTGAACGTTCCCAGCGGCTGTGAGCCCTGACAGCGGAAGCGACTGCGCGCCGAAAAAACGGGAAAGCGATGGGGCGTCTTCCCCGGCTGCTCGGCGGACCACTGAACCTCGCCGATCGGCTCGACCCACGGCAGGTCTTGCTTCTCAAAGGTCACGACGCCTTGCTCCGGTATCTCGAGTGCATCTGGCTCGATTCCCAGCAATTCACGGAGCACTCGGTTGGGTGCATTGAACTCATCGAACATGCCCGCTCCGGCGGTGGCAAATAGTTGACCGCCGGCGGCAACCCAACCGGCAATCGCCTGCGCCGCCGCCTGGCTGACGTGCTGGTCGGCCAGATAAAGCACGCGATAGTTCTTCAGGTCGCCGGCCAATGCGTCTTCGTCTGTGACGATGTCGAGCGGCAACTGCTGTTGCCGAATGGCAATGTAAAGTGTGCGTTTGCCGGCGGCGAAGGGATCGCGAGCGTCGTCCCAGATATCGCCGGTTTCGCTGAACCAGAGTGCCGCCACGCCGGGCCGGACTTGCCCGTCTTGCACGATGTCGTCGAACGTTGCCAGCTCGTACAGGCCCCGACGGACCTCCGCGTACATTTCCGGCAGGCTGGTGTGGTTCTCGGTATAGGCGGCCTGCACGGGACGGAACTCGAAGAGGTTGACGATCTTCATGCCGTGCCCCAGGTCGCCAAAGAATTGCCGTCGCCAGCTTGCCGGCGTGTTGCCCGGCCAATGCGGCATGACGTAATAATGGATTTTCGCCAGCGGCTTGCCCTTGAGGCCCGAGCGGAACAGGTCGAGGCCCAGGAAATTCATCTGTTGGGTGCCGACCGGCACCTGAAAGATCCAGTCTTCGCTCCAGGGCATCGTCATTCCGCCGAGGCGAAACAAGGTGACCCACTGGTGCGTTTCGCCGAGGTAAGGATGACCGTGGTGCGGCGAATAGTTGGCGCCGATGCCGGCGTTGGGCAAGTGCCGGCCAAGGGCCTCGGTGAGCTTCTTCTGCTGGGCGATGCCATAGTGGTGTCGGTAGAGGCTCGAATAATAATAAAGTCGCGGATTGCTGGCCTTGGTTTGCGGTGAGTCGTTGAAGACGATCTTGGCCCAATCGACGCCGGCGGCTAAATCGACGTCGGCGGGCGCGAGCTGACGCGATTTCAGCCAATTGTGGAAACCGCTCTGTTCGCCGGCAGGGGGCGGTTGCAGGCCGATCTCGTCGCCCAGGCTGACGACGGAAATCTTGTCGGCGTTTCCTTTGGCCGCGAGCTGGCGGCCCAAGGCGTCGAGCTGCTCGGGCGTCTGGCCGCGCACGTCGATATAGCCGCGCGGGGCCGTTGCCTCGCCGGCCGCCACCTCCTGACTAAGACTCAGGCCAAACATCGCGATCAGCTCGTTGCGTGCCGCGGTGTATTGCGGGTTGTCAGGCTTGGGGTCAAAGGTAACGGCGAACACCGGCGTTCGCCGGGGCGGCGCGCCAGATATGGGCCGCTCTTTCAGGTAGCTGACCAGTTCGTAAAGCACGTCTTCCGCTCGACGGATGCGGCGCGAATAGCGCGTGTCGGCTTGAAATGCCAGCTCCAGCATCGGCCCGCGGCACTCAAAGCTACCGAGCGGCTCGAATTGATCATCGCCGCGTCGCAAGCCGATCTCGACGGTGTAATGGAGTCCTTCCGTGGGGGCCGCAGTGAGCTTCCACTGGCCGTCATTCAGCGAGTCGAGCAAGCTGCCGACCTCGATCCAGTCGGTCGCTTGCCCCGGTTCGGCCTTCACGATGACGGGCGCCCAGTGCCGCTGGTGTACCCAGTAAGGCGAATGCTCGACGGCGGGCGGCACGGTAAGCGTCATCGAGACGCCGTCGGCGGCGTTGTGGAGCTTGAGGAAAATATCGTCAGCCTGCGTCAAGAGGCCGTCGAGAGGGAGATAACCTTCCTTCTCGATGCGCGATGCGACTTCGGCCACGTCGCGCGTCAGCAGCACCAGGTCGACGTTGCGTTTGGCGGCCGGTTCGGGCTGCCTGTCGGCGATGAGCGAGACTCGAGCCGGTCCCGCAGACAATTCCACCGCCGCGTCATGCCCTTCCCAGACGACGTTTTCGACTGCCCCCCAAGGCCACGACACTTCGGGCTTGACCTTATTCCCGAAGGCCCAAATCTTATTGTTTTCGCGGGCACCGTAGAGCCGTTCGAGCCTCGCTTGTCCTTGCTGCTCTACCCGCAGCGTGAACTGGGTCTGAAAACGGCACGCGGCTTCGTATCGAACCAGAGCCAGATATCGGCCTGCTTCCGGCACGATGACGTCAATCGAGGCCACCGCGTGGTCGGCTTGTTCGGCGGCGCCGAGGTAGGCCTTGCGGCTCAGGAACGTATTGGCCAAGGTGGCTGCGTAGTAGTTCGTTCCCCATGCCTGCGGCGCCCAGCCGGGCCGAACCACCTGAAACTCTTCTGCTTCGCACACGATCGCGCCATCGCTTCGCCCCGTGATCGGCTGCCCGGGGGTACGGTACTGTGGACCGCCCTGGCCCATCGCGAGCTGCACGTGCAATTGTGAACTGAAAAAAGAAAGCGCGATCCAGCGGACTGCGCTAAAGCGAAAGCAGCGGAACATTTGCGGCATCTCGGGTGGCGTCCTTGTGGAGTAGGAGCAAAACCACCATAGACCGCGGCGCCGCCAAGATCAATGCGATGGGCATGCCGCGTTGCGGCACCAGCGGAACAAGTCACGCCGCGGTTGGCGCACTTTCCACAGGCGCCAACGCGTCGCCAACGAAGGCTTCGGTGACGATGGGAAATAAGACCGTTCGTGCAATCACGCTGCGGTGTCCCGACGCTTCGTCGCGGCAAAGCCAGTACCCCGAGGGCACGATTGCTTCGGCAAGGACTTCGACGATGGCAGAAGTCTTGCCCGTGTTCATTTGCAACCGCTGGCCAGGCTCAATCGAATGCGTCGACATGCAGATCTTCCTCTGGAATAGTGACAAGGAGCACTAGAATATCGACTGCTCCGCGGCGGATCTGGAGCAATTATCATTTTTGCCAATGCGGCCAGATGCGGTTTCCGGACGAAGAGTGGACGTACGAGTCAAACCCGTTGGATCGCTGAGACCTTGCGGCGTGAGCCGCCAGATAGTCGACCTCCTCCACAAGGAACTGGCTAATTTAGCCAATAGCCCGATGGACGGGATTCTGGCGATTCACCGGTGTGGTTCGTTCGTGCGACGGTGGCAGACACCGCTATCCAGGGATCTCTACGGGACTCGGGCGCTTGAGGGCCAGCGTCAAGCGATGCTTCAGCCAGATTTTGAAGCCCAAGAATAAAGCGGCGACGGCGGCGAAGATCGGCAACACCAGGCTCCAGTTCGCGCTCTTGCCAATTTCCGTCGCGAGCGGCCTGCCGATGCCCTCAGCCGTGGCCTGAGTCAGCTCGACCGTGCCGTCAATAAACGGTTGAGGATGCGCCAGGAAGGCGGTGAGCAGGGCCGCCACGGCCAGTGCTTTTTTGTTCCGCCAGACAAAATCCATGCCGCGATCGCCATACCTGGCGATGACGCCCAGCAACTCGTCGGTTCGCCCGATCTTCTTGAGCGTGCCGTCTTCGGCCATCATGGCAAGTCGGCGGCCGTTCTGCCGCGAAACGGTCTTGAGAACCGTCGCCGCAGGTTTGCCCAACTTGTCAATCAGCGGCTCGGCAATCTTGCCCTGCCGCAGCATGGCTTCGGCCGCGTTGTCGCCGTACCTGGCAAACAGCGCTAAACGGTCCTTTTTGCCGACAATCCACACGGCGTCGTCGCCATAGCGGGCCAGCAAGCGGACGGATTCCAGCCCGTTTTCGCCCGCTTCTTCCACGTAACGGAAGGTCCGAGGGCCGACTTTTTCCACGGCCGAAACGGCCTCGTCACCGTATTTGAGGCCGAGCGCCTCGATCTTTTTCGTGAGCGTTTGCAGCCCTTGTTCTTCCGCCTCCTTGCCGAACTTCCGCAACACCAACTCCGCCGCCTCCCGCGCGGCCTGGCTGGTAATGCCGGCGTAAGAGACGGCCGGCTGGGAAATGGCCAGGCAGATTGTCACGATGGCAATAGGTCGCATCCAAAGCACTCCTTCAGTTGATTTGCAGCACGGCCAGGACCGCGGTCTCACGCACACGGGCTCGCTCGTCAGCGTAGGCTTTGAGCCGCGATCGGAGCCCTTGCACTCCCTCGGAGCCATCGACGATGAGGCTCTGCATCCCGTCGAGCTTGTTATCGAGTTGCGTCGCCAAACTGCCGATCGGATCGGCGTACCAATCCCAGACCCAGGAAACGATCTGATCGACAATCAGCCCGACGACGAGGCCGACTCCGAACGTGGCCCACGATGACGCGGCGCCCGTGGTCAGAATGCCTGCCGAGACTCCAAGTTTGATGGCAACCTGCGTCAACACCTCGCCGGCAATCTCGCTCACGACCAGCGTGGCCACCTCGGAGCGCACGCCGCTGCTGGTCGCGGCCAGCGCCTGGGCCAGGGCTTCGTCGTAGCGTGTCTGCAAGCGGGCATCGTCAAATTGAGCGATGGCGTACGCTTCAGGAATGTCCGCCACGTCGGCACGGACACGGACGAGCATCTCGCTTTCGACGCTGCGGAGGTGAGCCAGATAGCTGGCGACGACATGCTCGACGAGGTCGCTGAGCTGATCTGGCGTGAAAACGTGCTGCTCGAACTGAGAACGGATGAACGTCGGATGTCGTCCGCCCTGCGTGAAGGGAACATGGTCGGCCACGAGGCGCCACTTGCTGCTCCAACCTAATGCCCGGTCAGCAAACTCCGGCGTATTTTGCTTAGCGTCGTCGAAAAACACCGCAACCTGTTGCAAGTGTTCGTCGAGCAATCTGGCCGCTTCCTGCTGGGCCCATCTCAGGTGCGGGCGGGCAATCTCTTCGGGCGACGGCGCCGGTTTAGGCGGCGGCGAGGGGGTCGAAGCCGCAATCGTTTCGATCGGCCGCGCCACACTGGACAACAGGAGCGCTCGCCGAACGACGACCCCGGAGGTCACGGCCACAAAAGCGAAAGCGACTAGCGACAATCTTGGTCTGAAATTCATCGGTTATCTCGGAAACGGCGATATGGCATCGCAGCCCATCAAAACAATGATTCGCGCCCGGTCTTACCACTACAGCGCTGCCTCGCCGTAGGTCAGTAATTCTAGCCTGACAAACTCCCGATTTTCGTGAGGTCTGCACAATCTGCGTCAGGCTGGGAAGCCTGACCTACAACATAGCGCTCTCGTGTTATTTGCCATTCTAGCGGTGATGGCGGGATTGAGGCTATGACCTGGCCCGCAAAAACGCTGCGCTGCTCATTTTGCGTTGGGGACACCTGCTGGCGGCGCGCCGGCGTCATTACAAGTTGTCTTTCGAGCGGATATAATGGAATAAAATGATCTCGCCACCTCGATAAAGGCGGGCGCTTTTCAATGGCTAAATGCTGGCCTCACCTGGGACGAACATGGCCGAAATGCAAGCAAGGGTGAACGACACATCACCGGAAGCCGAGCGCGTTCAGATCACGATCTACCGCAACATGTCGATGGAAGGCAAATGGCGGACGCTTCAAAGCCTTTATCGCACCGGGCGGGAGCTCCACGAAATGGGCTATCGCCAACGGCATCCCGACGCCACGCCGGAAGAACTCGTCGATGACTGGATGAGGTTGACACTCGGGCCGGAAATCTATTGCGAGGTCCGCAAGTCCATCGATGGACCGCTTTCCTGACGACTTGCGCGAGGTGGCAATGGTCGGTGCCGTCCTGAATCGACTGGGCCTCCGCTACGCGCTGGGCGGTTCGATGGCCAGCTCACTGCTGAGCATCCCGCGGTTCACGCAAGACGCCGATCTGATGATTGACCCGTTTCCCGGCCGTGAAGCCGAACTTCAAGAGGCCCTTGGTCCTGACTATTACGTCAGTGTGACCGCGATGAGCGAAGCAAACCGCCTTCGCCGATCGTTCAACGTCATCAATAAAACCAACGGGTTCAAGCTCGACCTCTTTGTAAGGAAAGATCGGCCCTTCGACCTCGCGGCGCTCGAGCGGAGCGCGCCGATAACCCTGCCGGCGGATCCGGCGCAGCACATCACGGTGCTGACAGCCGAGGATGTCATCGTCCTCAAGCTTGAATGGTATCGCCTTGGCGACGAGATTTCGGAACAGCAATGGCGCGACGTCATGGGGTTGCTCAAGGTCCAAGGAGAGAACATCGATCTCGAATACCTGCGCCGAGCAGCAGGAGAATTGGGAGTTGTGGATCTGCTTGAACGGGCATTGGAGCAAGCGCTTTAATACAAGCTCTGCTTTCAGGGGACGGCGGCACGCTTCACTGGGAAGCTTGCCAAGGCACGTCCTGGCGGCTGGCGAGTCGATTGACTTCTCTCGCCAGCACAAAGAACAGGTCGCTCAAGCGGTTGAGATACACGACGACGTCGCTGGAAACAGCCGATTCGCGCGCAAGCGTCACGACCCGCCGCTCTGCCCTCCGACAAACTGTGCGGGCCAGGTGCAACAGCGCCGCGGCGCGGACCCCGCCGGGCAAAATAAAGGCCGTCAGTGCCGGCAGTTGTTGCTCGTGCTCGTCAATGGCCGCCTCCAACCGGCGAATCCAAGCGGAGGTTACCCTCCGCGTGCCCATACTTTCTGGATCAGGCGAAGCCAACTCGGCGCCCAGGTCGAACAGTTCGTTTTGGATTGTGGTCAAAAGCCGCTCGATCGGCTCAGCGAGCGGTTCACAGAGTGCGAGCCCCACGCAGGCATTCAACTCGTCCACGTCACCCATGGCTTCGACGCGTGGGTCGTCTTTGCGCACTCGCGGTCCGCCGAACAAGCCCGTCTCGCCGCCATCACCGGTTTTGGTATAAATCTTCATCGAATTACGCCTCATAAACTCTTCAAGTAGCTGACGGCCTGGCCGATTTCCTCGGGCGCATCTACGGCGTTCTCGCGCTGCACGGTCCACCAGCCTCGGTAGTCATATTCTTCGAGCGCTCCGAGTAAGGCGGGAAAATCCGCCGAGCCGCGGCCAAGCTGCACTTCGATGCCGCGACCCTGAGCCAGATCGCGCACGCCATCCTGCGCGTAAACGTAGGAAACGTTCGGCCCCAACGCGGCCACGGCCTCGAGCGGCGAGAAGCCGTTGATAATGAGCTTGCCGGGGTTCAACGCTACGCCGACCGCTCCAGGGGGCAACGCGCCAAGCAACCGCGCCAAATCGGCGCCCGCTTCGCTGCCGGTTTCAGCGACCAGCGTCGCGCCGGTCCGACCGGCATGATTGCCCAAATCCGTGAGTGCCTCGACTAGCAGGTTCCAACGCGGGCCCTGCGGCTCTTCCGGCACGTGACCTACCTGATTCACCACCCATGCCGCACCCAACTCGTAGGCCAAATTCATGGCGGCTTTGGTCGCCTCAATGCGGCGGTCGAGCTCGTCGGCAACGTCGTAACCGCGACGGGTGCGAAAACTGACGGCCGAGACGCGCAGCTCAAAATCGTCGAACAGCTTGCGTAGCTGCCGGCGGCCCGTTTGCGAAAGCTGCTGAGGGTTCGCGTCGCCGCGCGCATCCAGTTCCACCGCGCCCGCGCCCCATTGCCTGGCCAGAGGCAATAAACGCTTGAGCGGCAAACGGACGCTTCTCGCTTGGACGGCGGTCTTCAGTGCAGGCATGGTTGTTCTGGGGAGAGTGAGTGGTGAAACCGTAGGGTGGGACTAGCGAGCTTGCGAGCGCCGGCCCACCCTACAACCTAATTGCTCCTTGCTAGTCTTATCGGTGTTCTCCGATTATTCGTTATCGTCCGTCTGCCGCAACCGTCATTACCGACACGGCGTCCCAACGACCCCATCTACTGCGCCGATATACGCGATATGCTCCCTTATTTGCTGATTCTAGCCGCCTTGGGAAACGTGGCTACCACGGTACGCCACCCCGACGCGGTTACTCTGTATCAATGCGGTTTCGAGGCCGACGCCGACGAAGATTACGACCGTTGGCCCGACGGCTGGACGCGAAAACGTGGCGATGGCTTTCCGCACTATCTGCCCATGGAGATTACTGCCGAGGCCGAAGCCGAGGGCGGACACTCACTGCGGTTCGACCTCGACGGCGCCGCGGCCACCGCCTATAGCCCGGCAATTCCCATCGACGCGCGGTACGACTTCGTGTTGCACGCCCGTCTCCGGGCCCTGCAGTTGGTAAACGATCGCGCTTGGCTCAGTGTCGTCTTTCTCGACCAACAGCGGCAACCGCTGGAGACGATCGACTCAGAGAAGTTTGA
>DASSFG010000618.1:0-9029 GCA_035694685.1 Pirellulales bacterium | reverse complement strand
TCAAAGAAAGCGGCGATAAATCGCCGCACTCCAAAGAGGGTTATCGCTTGGCGTCGGCGCGCTTGATGCTGACCTTGTCGAACGATACCTCGCCGGTCGCGCCCAGCATGCCAAGATACACTCCTGCCAATCGGGCGCCTTTCGGCACGGCAATGCGAAGCTGCTTTTGGGACCAATCAAAGGTGCCCGACCAGGGGCCGAGTACGTTCTCCGTGCCAATGTCTGCGCGTTTCTCGTCGTAAAACCGGACCACAAGCTGAGGGCGGTTCCTGGGCGCCTGCAGCGGCGGGCGAACGTCGCGGCAACGTACCCACACCTCCACTTCGAGCTGGCGCACCTCGCGACCGTCCACGCCAAACGATTGCAGGATCTGCGAGAACTTGCCCGGCTCGCTGTTGGAACACGTCAACACCTGTTTGCCGTCAGGCGCGTCGTCGTCTTTTTCGAGCTCGCACTGCCGGGCGTAGTACCAGCCGTCGGGCACGCCCTTAATGATGGTCGATTCCTCAAAGCTGCCGTTGACCAACTCGGGATGGGCCGAGTCGTATTCCACCTCGCGCAAGGTTTCGGCGGTGCCGGTCATCGGCACGAACATGGTCGACTCGACCGCCTCGCTTTCCAGCTTGTCGCCTGTCTTCTTATAGAGGTAAAGCACCTGCTGGTAGCGCTGCCCGACTGGCACCATCATCCGCCCGCCGTCGGCCAACTGGTCGATGAGCGGCTGCGGAATCTTTTCCGGCGAGCAGGTGACGATGATCTTGTCGAAGGGGGCTGCTTCGGGCCAGCCTTTATAGCCGTCGCCGATGCGCGTGTGGACGTTTTGGTATCCCAATCGCTTGAGCACCGCTGCGGCGCGGATGCCCAGCGGCTCCTGAATCTCGATGGTGTACACGTCTTTCACCAGCCCGCTGAGCACGGCGGCCTGGTAGCCGCTGCCGGTGCCGATCTCCAACACCTTATCAGTAGGCTGTGGATCGAGATGCTCGGTCATCGAGGCCACGATGAACGGCGGCGAAATCGTTTGCTTCTCACCGATGGGCAAGGCCTCGTCCCAATAGGCCTTGTTGCGGAACTCCTTGGGCACGAACTCGTGCCGCGGCACGTCTCCCATGACCTTGATCACCCGCCGGTTGGTGACACCCTGCCCGACAATCATCTCGTCGACCATCCATTTGCGCAGCTTCGTTTCGCGGTCGACGGGCTGAGCTTGGGCCGTTGAAAGGGGCAACGCGGCCAGGAGCAGAACGGGTAGACGGTAGACGGTAGACGGTAGACGGGGTGTAAGCATCGGTCTGCGTCCGTTTTTAGTTTTGCATTCGAAGCCGCGGTCAGGGAATTATACCGCGGGACGTGCGGTTGTGACGATGGATCTGCCGAAGCGGTAGTGATACGCGTTGAAGAGATGCAAAGGAAATTCTCTGTAGGGAACGGACTCCGTGCCGCTCCGGGAACGCGGAGAAAACGTCGTTTGGCAGTTCTCGGAACGGCACGGAGTCCGTTCCCTACAGAATCGACCGTTTATCCTTGACATGTCGGTGGGCCGGCGCTCGCAAGCTCGCTTGTCCCACCCTACTCACGCGCTTCCCACCTGGTCGAGGAAGCCGGCTAATCGGCGGCAGCGGACGGGGTGCTGCAGTTTACGCACGGCCTTGGCTTCAATCTGTCGGACACGCTCTCGCGTGACCGAAAAAATCTTGCCCACCTCCTCTAGCGTATAAGAATAGCCGTCGGCCAATCCGTAACGCAACCGCAGGATCTCCCGCTCGCGATAGTTCAGCTCGCCCAGGGCGTCGGCGATGCGCTGCTTGAGCATGAGCTGAGTCATCTCTTGCAGCGGATCCTCGTCGCGGTGGTCCTCCACAAATTCGCCGAAAAAGCTGTCGTCGTGGTCGCCGACCGGTTGATCGAGCGACAAGGGATGCCGCGTCATTTTCAGCACGCAACGGGCCTCTTCCAGCGTGAGACCGGTGGCCGCGGCGGTCTCTTCGACGGTCGGCTCACGGCCTTGCGTTTGCAGCCAATGGCGAGTTACTTCCCGCACGCGGCCCATCGTTTCGATCATGTGGACGGGCAGGCGGATCGTGCGGCTCTGATCTGCGATGGCCCGCGTGATCGCCTGGCGGATCCACCAGGTGGCGTAGGTCGAGAACTTGAAGCCCCGGCCATGCTCGAATTTGTCGACGGCCCGCATCAGGCCGGTGTTTCCTTCCTGGATTAAGTCCAAGAACGTCAGCCCGCGGTTGCGATAGCGCTTGGCAATCGAAACGACCAGACGTAGATTGCCCGCCGAGAGCACCCGTTTGGCCGCGTCATATTCCTTAAGGCAAACGGCGGTATTTGCCGTGCGGCGACGCAAGGTGGAAGGGCTCTCCAAAGTGATCCGCATCAGGTAACGCAACTCCTTACGGAGGGAGGCCGTCTGGGTGTTATCGGCGCCTCGGCGTCGCAATTCGTCAATTTGCTGAAGCAGCGCGTCCATGCGCCGCGAAATATCGGCCAGCTTCTCCATGAGGGGTTGCAGCCGCTGCGTTCGCAAATCGAGCTCTTCGACGAGCCGCACCGCCTTGTGTCGGCGGAGCACCAGCTTCCGCCACGCCGCACGGCGATCAGCCATCTTGGCGCTGCGGCTGATGACCGTGTGGAAGTCGTGCTCGTTTTGCTTGAGCAGATGGTCGAGTGTTTTGAGGTTGGGGTGCAGACGGGCCATGATGCGCTTTTTCTGCGCGGCGTCGGTCACCGAGACGTCGACGGTGCGATCCAGCCGCAGCTCGCCGTCACGGACCTTTTTCAAAAGGGTCACGGCGCCTTGCAACAAGAAGTCGCTGGCCAGCAACGTCATGCGATAACGGCGGCGAGTGCGGTCGATCTCCTTGGCCGAGGCCACTTCTTGCTCGCGGGTGAGCAGGGGAATTTCACCCATTTGCATCAGGTAGATCCGCACCGGGTCGTCAATTCGATCGCCGCCCAGGCTACCCTCCAATTCCTGATCGCCAAAGCCCGTTTCCTCGTCGTCGTCGGAGGCCACGGCATGACGTTCGACTTCGTCACCGTCCTCCAAGTCGTCGCCGTGACGTTCCAGCACCGTGTCGCCTTCCAGGCCGGGCAGATCGTCGTCCAGGTCAAAACCGTTCGTGCGTCCACGCGAGGTCGCTCCGGCCGCTTTGCCGGGTTGCTTGTGAGCCAGAGCAGGTGAACCGTTGCGAGCATGACTGACTTGCTTGGAGACTTTGGCCAAGGTCGAGTTCCTTTTGAGGTGAATCGAAGGTGGGCTGGCGGGCATGCCAAACCGAAGTCGCTGTTGACGACATTCCGATAAAGCACGCGGGGTGCCGTAGGCGGCGTCCGTTCAGAAATGGTGGCCGTAAGTCTTTCGCGGCCAATCGGTTTGGCTAAAGCCGCGGGCCTCGTCCAACTCCGCCTTTCGGCGGCAACGTTGACGGCAGGCAACAGGCGCCTGCGGCCCGGATGCGTTTGCACAACACGATGCCGGTGTGCAACGCGGCCCGACCTTCGCCTTTCGCGCGATCGGGCAAACTGACCTGTCAAGTCAGCCGGTATCCAAGATATTAGTTGTGACAGATAGGAGTGCGATGCCGCAAGGGGGCGACTGGCCGACGGTCAGCTCTGGTCAGCTCTTTTGAGGCTGCTGTTTGCGGGTGCGCTCGTTTTTGAGTCGCCGTTTGATTTTCTTGCGGCGGTTGACGGTCGATTTGTGTGCACCCATGTGTTTATCTCCTTAGACGCTGTCCGAAAGCCGGCAAGCAGGCGGGACGCCCGCACCTCAATGCCGGTTTTCGGATAGGCTCTTATAAAAGTCCCAGCAGCCGCTCGCGGTCGTCGCGCTCGCGCACTTCTTCAATCAGCAACATTTCGCGGCGGTTATGATCGTTGATTTCGTCGAGCAACGCAAGCAGCCCCGTGCAAACTTCGCCGACCGTCAAGTAGTCGCTGGCCGTGAGCTGCTCGAGCCGGTCGACCGCCAAACGCAGCCGCCGTCGAAAGTCGTTGTGCTCGCGCCTCAGCGTCTCGATCGGCCCGCGCAGGTCGGCGTGGCGGCGGCTGCCGATGGCCGGCAAGTAGCCTTCCCGCTCTTCGAGATCGAGAATGTGTTCCAAATGGCGATGGAACGAATGAGCGATGAACCGCAAGCTGGGCAAGCGGCTAGAACAGTCCTGGGTGTGAAGCG
Organism: Pirellulales bacterium; assembly: GCA_035694685.1. Lineage (GTDB taxonomy): Bacteria > Planctomycetota > Planctomycetia > Pirellulales > JAICIG01 > DASSFG01. Next base: position 4,843 of record DASSFG010000618.1, on the reverse strand, counting down.
CCCAGTCGATAGTGGTGCGAAGCGCCTCGGCAATGTGCGCCAGCAACTGATGTTCGAACAACGCCTGTTCTTCGGTGGTAGAGCGATCCATAGCGACCGTCTCCTTTCTGCACTGGTCCGCGCTCTACGAATTATATGGCAGGCCGCGCTGGGGCACCAGTCCCACCCTACGCGCAACGCAGTCGTCAACAAATGCTTGATTGAGCACTACGTCCAACTCTGCCGATAAGGCTTCGTCAACAAGGCGGTGGCGTCCGAGGAGTTGGTGATTTTCAACGCTGCCGCGTCCCAGTGAAGTGTTTCATGGGGAACACGAATGGCCACCGTGCCCAACAGCACGGCTTCTGTCAGTGGTCCGGAGTAGTCGAAATGGGAGGTCGTCTTGCCTTCGCCACGGCAGGCATCGGCCCACGAAACGTAGTGGTCGCGATTCCCTACATCCGGAAATTGGTGGTCTGCAAATTCTTCGGCCGGCAACAACTGCGGCATGGCGACGTGAGGGATGACCAGCGCGCCTTTCTCACCCTGCAAAAGCGAACCGGCGCCCGGCAGCTTGAAATCGTCGGGCACTCCGAGCGCGTCTCGCGGCGGCGTTACACCTTCGCCTTCGTACCAGGTGAGCCGGAGCGTTTCGCCCGCCGTGCGCGGCGTGGAGGGGAATTCATAATAGACGGTGGCGTTCTTGGTCCAGACTTCTTGATTGATCGGCGGCGCTTCCGCACGCACGGTGAGCGGCGCCGTCAGCTCAAGGGCCATGAACACGGGATCGAGAATATGGCAACCGAAATCGCCAAGCTGGCCATTGCTGAAGTCCTGCCAGGCCCGCCAGTTGAAGGGATGATAAATCTTCGCCTTATAGGGTCGCACCGGCGCGACACCTAACCAACTGTCCCAATGTAACGTGGCCGGCACGGGGTCTTCACCGGCCGGCCGATCGCTTTCCATCAGCCAGCGCATGGCTCCGCTTTGCCACGAATGAACCTCCCCCACCTTGCCGATGACGCCGTCGTGTACCATCTGCACGGCCGTGCGGTAAGTGACGTGCGATTGGATCTGGTTGCCCATCTGCGTGACGACGCCCGCCCGCCTGGCCGCCAAACGCATCTCTCGCGCTTCGGCCACCGTATGGGTGAGCGGCTTCTGGCAGTGTACGTGTTTGCCAAGCTCCATCGCCGCCAGCGAAATGGGGGCGTGCATGTGATCGGGCGTCGAGACGATGACCGCGTCGATGTCGCGAGCTTCGTCCAGCAGCTTCCGCCAATCGGTGTACCGCCGGGCTTTGGGATAGGCTTCCGCCGCGCGACCCAGATGTTCGGCGCTTTCGTCGACGTTGCACAGCGCGACGACGTGTACGTGCGGGCTCTTGGCGGTCTCCGTCAGGTCCGACCAACCTTTGCCGCCCGTGCCGATGCTCGCGATATTGAGCCGTTCCATCGGCCCCGCCGCCCGTACCGTTGAGCGGGCGAGCGACAAGCCGGCGCCCGCGGCGGCCACGGTTTTGATAAAAGTCCGGCGCGTCGATCGGCGCGTCATGGCAAAGCTCCTTGGGAGTGAGTTTGTTTTGTGCCTCGCAAGTACGACATTGTACTTATGGACTAGGAGGAAGCTACGTCGCGTTGGGTCCACAGGCCGTCGATCAGGCGCCACATGCAGCCGTTGGGATTTTTGTCTTGCAAGGCTGGCGGAAGGCGATGGGCACGCACGTTATCGTAACATGCCAGCATGCCGAAGCGGTGTAATGAGGCAGGGATGCCCACGGCGGTGAAGCCGGGATGCCCGGTCGCAGGATAGGGCCCGCCATGATTCATGGCCGGACTGACCGCCACGCCGGTCGGCATTTTGTCGTTGAGCAACCGGCCGACGCGCCGCCGCAGCCGCGGGGCCAGTTCGTCGTAGAGGTGATCGTCGCTGCCCGACGTATCGGAATAGACGCAACCGGTCAAGTTGCCTTCCAACGCGTCGATGATCGCAGCCGCTTGGAGCGCATCGTCGGCGACGACCAACAGCGACGCGTTGCCAAATGCTTCGGCCTGCAGCCGATGCGGATTCTCCAGGAAGGTGCGGCCGTCGACCTTGAGCAGCGTGTTGGCGAAGCTATACGAATTGCCTCCGCCCGGCGAGCCCCCCACCAGTGTCTTGGCCCCGGCGGCAGTCAACCCGGCGACGCTATTCTTGAGCGAAGCGGCCACGCCTTTCGACAGCAACACGCCCTGCGGCGCCTGCTCGAAACGCCGGCAGAGAGCGTCAAAAAAGCGGTCCGTGGACTGTCCGGCCAATAACAGGACCATGCCCGGGTTGGTGCAGAATTGGCCGGCGCCCATCAGGCAACTTGTGGTGAACTCGTCGGCGATCTTTTCGGCCCGCTCGGCCAACGCCCCCGGCAGGACGACCACAGGATTGATGCTCGACAGTTCCAGGTAGATCGGCTTGCCGGCGGCGTCAGCGGCGGCCTTCAGCGCCAGCCCGGCGGAGCGGCTGCCGGTGTAGCCGGTGGCGCCCACGCGCGGGTCGGCCACCAACCGTTCGCCGTCGGCGTGGCTCAAGCGATAGATAAGCTGAACGGTTCCGGACGGCAGGCCGATTTCCTCGGCCGCTTGGTGGGCTTCTTCGGCGAACAGGCGCGTCGTGGCCGGATGCGACGTGTTGGCCTTGGCGATCACGGGGTTGCCGGCGGCCAAGGCAGCGGCAAAATCGCCGCCGGAGATGCTGCCAAAGGCGAAGGGAAAGTTATTGGGACCAAACACACACACGGGCCCGAGCGGCAGCAGGCAGGAGCGAATGTTGGCCTTGCTGTCGATGGTGGCCATACACCAGGTCCCTTCGCGGGCCGCCGCCGCCGCCTGCCGCAACTGCGCGGCGGTGCGGGGCAACTCGACGTTGGCCAGACGAGGCGATACCGGATACCCCGTTTCCCGGTTCGCGGTCTGGCACAGCTCGCCGGCCCGCCCTTCAATGCGCTCGGCGTAGCGCTCCAAGAATTGCCCAATGGCGTCGGGCGGCGTGCTTCGCAAGACCTCGGCTGCCTCGGCGGCGGCGTCAAGCGCGCGATCGCAATCAGCCCACTCGCTGACAGGGTAGAGTTCATTGAGCGGCTCTTTCGTAGCGGGGTTTTCAGCCCGATAACCGCTTTTCGCAGTCGCCTCTCGCCACTGGCCCGCCAACAAGACCGGCTGCATCTTCTCCGAGCTCACGGAATTCCTCCTCGAACGGATAACTGTCCGTCCGCATCGTAGCTCACGGTGCCCGGCGGGAAAAGTAGCCGGCGGTGGAGGCGATTTTGTAGGTCAGGCTTTCAGCCTGACGGCAGTCAGGCTAAAAGCCTAACCTACGCGTCACGGGAAAAGGCAAAAGCCTTCTGCCTTCCTCCTTCTGCCTTTACCTCATTTCTTTTTGGGCGCGTGCAACTTAGCAATCTCTTCCTTGGCACACTTGTAGACCTCGGAGTCGTGCGGCGCCTTGGCAAGAATCTGGTTGAAGAGCTCTTCGGCCTTGTTGGGCAGGCTCTTCTCCAGCAACTCGGCCGAGTGGAAGGTCTGGTGGCACTCCTGCAAGAGGCGGCATTCTTCGGCCTCGGCCACGATCTCCGGATCTTTCTTCATCGCCTCGAAGCGCTCCGCCGCCTTGACGGCCGAGGGGGCGGGGGCCAATTTGGCGGCCTCCTCGTAGGTCCAATAGGCGCAACAGCGCTCGCCATCGCTCTCCTGTTTCTGGGCCGCGGCAAACAGATCGGCCGCCGGTCTCTCTTTCAACACCGACTCATAGTTCGGGTCGCGGTGCAGTTTTTGCACGTGCGATTTAATTTCCGAATTGAATTCGGGCACCTCTTCGTAGGCCCACGCCAGATAATCCAGTTTGTCGAACGCCTCGATGATCCGGTTCTGCGACAACAACTCGTCGGCCTTCTTCATTTCGGCCCGCCCTTCGTTGGCCATGCTTTTCAGTGCGGCCTTGGCGGCCCCGGCGTTCTTGTCCTTCGGCCGCTGCAGCGCGACGCGCAAGTAGAGGGTGGCGGCCAGTCGCGGCTTGCCTTCCTTACGGGCCTCGTCGGCGTAGCGCATGCGCTCCTGATTGTTTTTCGCCCGGCGCTTCAGTTCGGCGGCCCATTCCTTTTGCAGCCAGGCCGCTTGCTGTCGGGCAGCAGCGGCCATCGCCCCAAACACGCCGCCGCCGCGCGGTGAGTGCCCGCGATGACCGGCGAGTGCCGGCAGAGACGGCAGGAGAGTACAAACACCGAACAGAGCGACGGCGAGGACGCGGGCCATGGAAAAACCTTGCGGGATGGGCGTGGACGATAGCTGGGGCGGGATCAAACCTTATTATGCCCGGCGATGGATTCTTTGCCATACACGACAGGCACGACAGACCTTAATTTGTCGTTAGCTTTCCCGCCCGGATGCAAAATGCAAAACGAAAAATGGCGCAAGCGGATGCGCCGTCGTGCGGCCGCCGCCATCGTGCCATTTTGTATTTTGCGTTTTGCATTTTGCATTTTGACTTGTTCCAGCGGGGTCTGAGCGATTCCGTGGCATGAAAAATCTTCGCGGGGGCGCAATCAATTCAGGGCTTAGTAGTACGGAGGGTGTTCCCTACACAGATCCCAATCCCAATCCCAATTTTTAGTCTGGACAATGCACTAGCCCGCATTGCGCACCTGCCCCCGCAGCGGCGCGACAGAGCGCCCGACATTAACCCGAAGCGCAAGTTTTGGTGTTGCGCTTTTTGCTGCCGCGGAGCGGCAACGGAGTGTAGCCGCGGGTGCAAACCCGCGGAAAATGTGGCAAAATCCAATGAAGCCGCGGAGCGGCGACGTAATGCCAACCGTCGTCCCTCCGCCGCCGCTCCG
>DASSFG010000617.1:0-5698 GCA_035694685.1 Pirellulales bacterium | reverse complement strand
CCGTCAGCGGCACGCACACCATCGAGCGGGTGGTTTGCTGAGCAATCAGGTCGACGCCGGTAAAGTGCCCCTTCACGACGTTGGCGATGAGCGATCGCCCGCTGGTAAAAACCTCGCCCGCCTTGCTCCCTTTGATGGGGATCTGCTTCTCCGAATGTCGGCCGTAGGTGGCCAGGATCCAATCGGCCTGTTCGCCGGTTGCCGAGGCAATGTACAGCGTCGGCTGCGTTTCACTCTTTAAAATGACGCTGCTGTCGGGCGAAGCGGTCAGGCGGCTAGCGGCCTGCAAGATGGTCTGCAGGAGCCGATCGAGGGCCATTTCTTCGGCCAATTCGCGTCCCGTTTCGATCAGAGCGTTCAGGTCGTCGCGCGTCAGCACGGCCAGGGCGCTCGGCGCCACGTCGTCGGCAAACACGCTGTGCATACCCGCGGTATCTGTGTTAGCGACGGTTAAATGGTCGTCTACGGCGAATTGAAGATCTTGCATATCGGCATCCAGCAACAAGAAACCCACCCCACCTCATGCTAAAATAGGTTAGGTTTGTTGTACTGGCATAGATGCGCAAGCTCAAGTGACTAGCTAAAAAATACCGGCTCAACGCACTAAACCACGCCGGCGCAAGTAGTTAGCAATGAGCTGGTCGACCGGCAATTGAGTGTTGGCGAGAAGGTAGTTCATTCCGCGGCGGGTGCAGAACTCTCGGGCACTTTCGATAAAGGCGGCAAGCGTCTGCTTATAACGCTTAAGCAGGGGGGCACTGACGGTGATCTCCGCCACGTCCTGATCTTCGCAGTCGATCAGCCGTAGGTCGCCCTTGACCTCCGGCTCCAGCTCTTCTTGCGAAAGCACCTGGATAACGTAGGTGTCCATCTGCTGGGCGACGAGATAACGCAGGGCGTCTTGAAAGCCGTGCTTGTCGAGCAGGTCGCTGATGAGCACCAGAATGCCCTTGCCCGAATTACGCAGGCAAAAGTTCTTGACGCCTTGCGCCAGCGTGACTGATTCGCCCGGCGCGATATGCTCCAAATGATTGAGCATGCGCCATAAGCTGCGTCGGCCGCGCCACACGGGCCCCGGCGTGCTGGCCGACTGGCCGAGCGTCTCGATCTTGACGCGGTCGGAACGCACCAGTCCGACAAAACCGAGTGCCGCCGCCAACTGGGTGGCATATTGCAGTTTGCTCGGTTCGCCAAAGGTCATCGAGGCGCTGGCGTCGATGAGGGCGTAGAAGTGCAGGTCTTCTTCTTCGAGAAAGAGCTTCAAAAACAGCCGGTCAAGCCGCGCGTAGGTGTTCCAGTCGATAAACCGCAGGTCGTCGCCGTGGACGTAGCTGCGGAAATCGGCAAACTCGACGCTCTGCCCTTTCCGGCTGCTGCGGCGTTCGCCCTTCATCCGCCCGCGAAATACTTTGCGGCTGACCAACTCCAGGCGTTCGAGTTGAGCGAGTAGTTCGGGGCTGAGAAGTGGTAGCGAGGCGGTGCTCATTTAAGGTCCAAAGTCCAAAGTCCAATGTCCAATGTCCAAAGCCCAATGTCCAATGTCGGCGGGCGGTGCCTAATCTCGTTCGCCTTCGTGACGATATTTGGAGCCGCGCAGGCTTGACTTGCCAAGGTAGTCCATGAGACCGGCAAGCATGCGGCTGATCTCGGTGGCGTCTGCGATCAACTGTTTGAACTGTGTCGCCGTAATATATTTCCTGTCTGACGCAAGGTAGAGCTGCGATCTCAACTCGCCGACCGAGCCTTTGGCAAGCGCGAGGAACTGAAGAAATTCCTTATCGCCGCCACGCTCGAATCCTTCCGCAATGTTCGAAAGCACGGAAATCGCCGCGCGCCGCATCTGGTCTCGCAGCGCAAAATCTCGTGAGAACCGTCCCTCGTCCGAAGCATCGTAAATCCGATTCGCCAGCACGCGTGCCTTTTTCCAAGCGCCAATATCCTCAAACTTCTTAATCGTCGCCATCACTGACATCCCCATGTGCTCTGAAGAAACGCCCTTCAATGCTAGCTCACGACCGCCCTGCCGATCAGCTTTTGCTCGACTTTGGACTTTGGACTTTGGACTTTGGACTTCTTAGGCGGCCTTCTCGCTCTCCGACTTCTCCGGCACGCCTTCGAGCAAATCGAGCAATACGCGATCGGGCTCGATTCCCTCCGCCTGCGCCTCGAAGTTCAACAACACGCGATGACGCATGGTGGGCAGAAAAACGCGCCGCACGTCTTCGAAGCTGACGTTGTAGCGGCCCTCGAGCAAGGCCCGCACCTTCGAGGCCAACGCCAAGGTCTGTGCGCCGCGCGGACTCGAACCCCAGCGGATGTAACTGTTCGTCACGGGCAAGGCATAAGGGCCTTCCGGGTGCGTCGACAACGTCAGACGGACGAGATAATCTTGCACGTGCGGCGCGAGAATCACTTCGCGCACCAACTGCTGCCAGCGAAGAATCTCGGTCCCATCCATCACTTTATCGACCTGAACGATCTCGCCCCGCGTCGTGCGGTCGATGATCGTCGAAAGCTCCTCGCGCGTCGAATAGCCCACCACCAGCTTGAAAAAGAAGCGGTCGAGCTGGGCTTCGGGCAAGGGATACGTGCCTTCTTGCTCGATCGGATTTTGCGTGGCCATGACGAAGAACGGCTTTTCGAGCTGATAGCGATGCCCGGCCACGGTGATCGATCCTTCCTGCATGGTTTCCAGCATGGCCGACTGGGTCTTGGGCGTGGCACGATTGATCTCGTCCGCCAGGCAGATTTGCGTGAAGATCGGCCCTTGCTGAAACTCGAATACGCGTTTGCCGTCGGGCGCCTCCATCACCATGTTCGTGCCCAGAATATCGGCCGGCATCAGGTCGGGTGTGAACTGGATGCGCGAGAACTTGAGCGACAGCGCCTCGGCCAGCGAGCGCACGAGCAGCGTTTTGCCCAGGCCCGGCACGCCCTCCAGCAAGCAATGCCCGCCCACGAACAGGCAGGTGAGCACGCCGTGAACGATTTCGTCGTGGCCGACAATCACGCGGCCGATCTGTTCGCGTACGGCCCAATAGCGGCCAACGAATTCTTCCGCCCGCCGTTCCATGGATTCGCCGATGCTCATGTCGTGGTTCCGGTCAGTGATGAGGATAAAGGACGCGAGAAGTGGTGCGCTGGCTCTTGCCGGCCCGAGGAGGCCGGCGAAACCCAATACCGCCGGCAACGATTGTCGCATCGGCTACCGGTGGATTGCAAGTGCCGGCATCAACGACGTCGCGGGCGGGCGCCGTTGGTCGTGGGCTTGCTCTCCAAGTCGGTTACGAGCACCAGGTCAACGACATTGAAGCTACTGTCCGGTTGGTAGACGATGATCGTCCGACCGTTCGGGGCCGATGCCATGAATTCGCGGCCAGAGACGGGGATTTGGCGACCATCCGCCAGGTGGATGACGAACGGTTGAAACGGCTGCGCGTCGTAAAAATTGCGAACTTGTTCGATGGTCATTTGGCGACGCCTAAGAGCGGGCGTGTGCAATCAGTCATGCCCGCCATTGTAACGTGCCGCTCCGCGCGGCTCAAACAGCGGCTGCCACAATTCCGGCACTCCAAAGTCCAAAATCCAAAACTGTGTTATGGCAGATGGACGATCGATACCAGGCCATCGTCGCGAGAATCCTTAATGCGCCATCTGCCCGGCGGCGGCGGAGACCTGGCGGTGGCCGTAAAAGCTGTACAGCACCGGCATCAGGTAGCGCGTGAGTAAAAGCGTGCTGATCATGCCGCCCACGACAACAATGGCCAGCGGGCGTTGGGTTTGAGCGCCGATGCGCGTGGAGAGCGCGGCGGGCAACAGGCCGAAGATCGCCGTCAATGCCGTCATCATCACCGGCCGCACGCGCTTCTCGGCGCCTTGCATGATCGCCTCGCGAAGCGGCAGGCCGTGGTAGCGCAGTTGATTGAAATAGGAGATCAACAACAGCCCGTCCATCACTGCCACGCCGAAGATTGAAATAAAGCCCACCGCGGCCGAAATGCTGAAATTCGTTCCCGTGATCAAAAGCGCCCAAATGCCGCCCAGCGACAGGGCCAAGACGTTCGAGAAGACGAGCAAGGCGTCGATCGTTGAATGGAAAGCCAGGTAGAGCAAGATGTAGATCATGGCCAGCGAGATGGGAATGATGTACATCAGCCGGTGTTCGGCTTCCTGCATCTCCTGGAATTCTCCGCTCCATTCCGCGCGGTAGGGCGATTTGAACAGCTCGGCCGTCGCTTCCTGCGCCTCGGTGACGGCGCCGGCCAGGTCACGGCCGCGCACGCTGAACTTAATGGCGATGAACCGCTGACCCTGCTCGCGCGAGATCGTGGAAGCTCCCGAACGGATAAACCGCCCTTGTTGCGCATCAAGAACACCTTCGTCGTTCAGCGGGGTGACCAGGTCGCGCAGCCGGCGGCGGGGCGAGCGGTCGAGATTGGTGGGCGTGCCGCCAATCACGCTGCCGGCAAACGACGGCCCTGAAACACTCGTGCCGGCGGTGGCCAGGTTGCCGGCCGCCGACGTTTCGTCGGCGGGCACGCTGTTGGAGGGAGAGTCGTCGTCGGTCTCATTGTTCGACACGTCGACGGGAATGTCGAGAATGGTATTGACGTTGTTGCGCAGCCGCTCCGGCCAGCGGAGGGCAATGTCGAAGCGTTTTTCTCCCTCGATCATCTCGCTGAATGCCTTGCCGCCGATGGCGATCTCCACCACGTCTTCGACGTCGCTGACGTTCACGCCCCAATAGTTGCACTTCTGCCAATCCACCGGGATTTCCAGGTTCGGCTGGCCCATGACGTGAAACACGCCCACGTTGGCCACGCCGGGTACGGTCGTCAGGCGGGTCTTTACCTTGTCGGCCAGGCGTTCGAGCTCGACCAGGTCAGGCCCGAAGATTTTCACCGAGTTGTCGCCTTTGACTCCCGAAAGCGACTCCATGACGTTGTCGCGGATGTTCTGCGAAAAGTTCCAATTGGCGCCGGCGATGCTTTTAGACAGCTCGCCGTTCATCTCGGCGATCAGCTCTTCTTTGCTGCGGGCGCGGGTGGCTTCGAACAGCCGCCGCCAGCCGGTGGTGACTTTGGTTCTCGGCCACTCGCCGTGCGGCTTGAGCGGCACGAAGAATTCGACGTTATAGAAGCCGGTCGGATCGGTGCCGTCGTCGGGCCGCCCGGTCTGCGCCACGACCACCTCCACCTCGGGGTATTGCTGCATGATCGCGCGGGCGTTTTCCGCGATTTCGGTCGCGGCGTCGAGCGCGATGTTGATGGGCAGCGTGGCGCGAATCCAGAGGTTTCCTTCTTCGAGCTCCGGCATGAATTCGCGGCCCAGGAACGGCAGCATGGCGACCGTCAGCACGAACAGCGTTCCCATCAACGTCAAGGTCACGGCGCGGTAGCGAAGGCAGCGGTCGAGTTGCCGCAGGTAGCCCGCTTTCAGCCAGCGCACCAGAAAGTTGTCGGGGGCAGGCTTGAGGTCCTTAAACAGCAACAGGCACAGCACCGGCGCCACCGTCAGGGCGAGAATCAGAGCGCCGCCCAGCGCAAAGGCGTAGGTATCGGCCATTGGCCCAAAGATTTGCCCTTCCGGCCCCTTCATGGTGAACAGCGGAATGAAAGCGCAGACCATGATTAATGTCGAGAACAGCAAGGCCCGTTCGATCTCCGCCGAGGCGCGAAGAATGCGCTCGCGCAGCGGC
>DASSFG010000616.1:0-3098 GCA_035694685.1 Pirellulales bacterium | reverse complement strand
TACACCGGCACGGTGCACTTCAGCAGCACCGACCCTCAAGCCGCGTTGCCGGCCAACTACACGTTCACACTCGCCGATCAAGGGCTGCATGTTTTCATTCCCGTCCTGAAGACCGTCGGCACCCAGACGCTTAGCGTCGCGGATACGATCAATCCCGCGTTCTCAAGCACGCAGACGGGCATTGCCGTCGTTCCGGGTGCGGCCGCGACATGGATCGTGAGCGGCTGGCCCGCCACCGGCGTCGCCGGCGCAATCCAGTCGCTGACGCTGACCGCCATAGATGCGTTCGGCAACGTGGCGACCAATTACACCGGTACGGTCCATTTCACCAGCTCAGACATCCTGGCCGGGACGCCCGCGAATTATACGTTCACGCCGTTCGACGCCGGCAAGCACACGTTCATCTTGTCGTTCGGCACTGCCGGCTTGCAGTCGATCACCGCGACCGATGTGACGAATTCCCTGCTGACGACGACGCAGGCGATCACGGTCATTCCCGGCGCGGCGGCTTCGATCACGGTCGCAGGCTTCCCGGCCACGACCGCGGGTGTGGCGCAAAACTTCACAGTCACCATCCGCGATGCGTTCGGCAACCTGGCCACGAACTACACCGGCACGGTGAGCTTCTCGAGCAGCGACCCGCTGGCCAGCCTGCCGGCGAGCTACACGTTCACGGTGGCCGACGCCGGCGTGCATACCTTCACGGCCACGCTTAAGAAAGCCGGCGCGCAATCGATCACGGTGCAAGATGTCGCGCTGTCGCTCACCGGCGGCGAAACCGGCATTACGGTTTCACCGGCGGCCGTGGCATCGTTCGGCATGGTCACTTCGGCGACCGTTACACAAGGGGTCGGCTTTAGCATCACCGTTTCGGCGCTCGATGCATTCGGCAACGTGGTGACCGGCTACCGGGGCAAGGTCCACTTCTCGACCACCGCCACGAACGCCGGCCTTCCTTCCGACTTCACGTTCAGCAATAACGACAATGGCGTACACATCTTCAGCGTGACCTTGAACACGCTCGGCTTCCAGACGGTTTCCGTGGCCGACACCACCAACAGCTCAATAGCAGGTAGCGTCGTTGTGGACGTGCTGCCGAAGCCTTCCGGTGGCGGCGGTGCCGCGTAGGAGAACGTCGGATGGCTCCCGTCCGTCTAGGTTCGTAGAGAAGTGGTGACGCGGGGCGCTCGGTACAGAATCCGGTACAGAATCGCTGGTAATGGATGGAAAATACCGTAAAATCTGGACATCGTCGCAAGCGCGAGGGGAGCGACCTGCGTTCCCGAAGTTCTTGCCGCGTCACGACTTCGCAACGTCATTTGCTGCGGTCATCAACCTGCCTCCGGAGCCGAAGGTTACAGGTTCGAGCCCTGTCGGGGATAATGACTTACGACGACGATGTCGTCGTGTCACAGCTCTTGTCACAAATAGCCGCCGATCGAAAACACCGACAAGGCTCGGCTGCGATTCTCAGGCATGGACGACGCAGCCAAGGCCGCGGCCTCGGGATGGAAGGCCGCGATGCCGGCACCGCCCAGCGTGAGCAAAAGGCACAACGCCACGAACGAATCAGCAAACCCCACGCAGCCCACGCACGCCGCACCGACGACGGGACCGGCCCATATCAGCCAGCGCGCGTGGTGTCGGTCAGCCCAGTAGGCGATAGGAAGTTGTAGCAGTGAGTTGGCGACGTTCCAGAGCAAGTAGGCCGTTTGAAACTCGCTATCACTCAACGCCAGGCGATAGCGCAAGTCTGGCCAAAGCGGCTGGACCGCCAGCGCCACGGTATCGACAACGATGTGGGCGAGCGCGGTAAAGAGGAGCAACTTCAAGGTGCGTGACCTATCTTCGACGTGGATGGGATCCTTTATCCGTGTCGATCAGGTGCCCATCCGTGGGCCTAAATACCGTAGACGTAATCCCGCAAGGTATTTCCGACGGTTAATAACACGTCTGTTCCGATGCATTCCGATCGGCTCGATGTTGGTGCTGGCGGCTACCAAGTTGGGCCGTTCAGGTTATAATAAAGCAGCCCGCCAAAATACGGCGCCGGATGGGCTTTCTGCCGGTTCGCGCGCCGGCCCGCCCATTGCTTAAAGTCCGCTCACAAAATGACTTGCTGCTTTCGCTATCTCCTGGCCGCCGCTTGCATGGCGGCATGGGCTTGCGCCGGCGCCGCCCCAGCCAGTGCGGCCGGGCAGAAGAGCCAGACGGCGTTCCGCGAGCAGGTGAGGCCGTTCTTGGCGAAATATTGTACCGATTGTCACGGCGGGGCTGAACCTGAGTCGAAGCTCGCGCTCGATAAGTTTGCCGATGCTCCGGCCGCCGATGCGGGGCGCGACGCGTGGACGAAAATCCGCAAGTATCTGCAAAGCCGCATCATGCCGCCCAAAGAGGCCGATCAGCCGACGGCTGCCGAGCTGAAGGCCGTCATTGGTTGGATCGACCTGCACTTTTCGGGCGTCGATTGCAGTCTGAAACGCGATCCGGGCCGAGTGACGATCCGGCGGTTGAACCGCGCCGAATATAACAATACCATTCGCGATCTGACGGGCGTCGATTTTCACCCGGCTGACGATTTTCCGGCTGACGACGTCGGCTACGGCTTCGACAACATTGGCGACGTGCTCTCGATGCCGCCGATCTTGCTCGAAAAATATCTGGCCGCCGCAGACCAGATCGTCGACCACGCGATCTACATCCATACGCCCGAGAAGACGCCCAAGCAAACCTTCGCTGCCGACAAGCTGCACAACAAGGGAGGGCATGTGGGTGGCGTGGGCCTCGAGTTTGCTTCGAACGGCGAGGCATTTGTCGACGTGGAATTGCCGGCCCACGGACAATACATCTTGCGCGGCCGGGCCTGTGCCACGCAGGCCGGCAACGAGCTGGCCAAAATGGCTTTCAAGTTCGACGACCGGGAAGTCCATGTCGCGGAGGTCGCCGCCGAGCCGGGTTCGCCGGAAAACTACGAAACCAGGCTGACGGCGAACAAGGGCAAGCACCATTTTTCTCTGGCTTTTATCAACGACTTTTATGACCCGCAAAACCCTGACCCAAAGCGTCGCGACCGCAACCTGTCGATCGCCTGGCTGGAG
>DASSFG010000615.1:0-3517 GCA_035694685.1 Pirellulales bacterium | reverse complement strand
GGCGCCCCCGCCGACGTGCGCGACCAGTTCGTTCGCAACGATGCGCCGGGGCTGGAGATGAAAAACCCCAAGATCGTCGATCTGACGCACGAACTGGAAAAGCAACATGCGGGCGACCATCCTTGGGAACTGGTAAGGGGTTTTTGGCAGTGGACGCGAGACAACGTCGAGTTCAAAAACGGCGATTTCCGCGGGGCCTTGTTCGCCGTCGAGCAGAAGTGCGGCGATTGCGAGGAGATGAGCGCGCTGTTTGTCAGTATGTGCCGATTGTCGGGAATTTACGCACGTAGCGTGTGGGTCGAAGGGCACAACTACCCCGAGTTCTACCTGGTCGATGGCAAAGGCCACGGGCACTGGATTCCGGCCCAGGTCGTGGGGCCCCCTTGGTTCGGCGAAATGACGGAGTATCGGCCGATTTTTCAGAAGGGCGACCGCTTCTTCGATCCCTTTCACCGGCACCTCGTTCGTTACACGCCGCAAACCTTAAAAGTGCCCGACGGCCGAGTGAAGCCCAAGCTGACCGTCGAGCACCAGATTCTCGCCGATTCGGACATCAACGGCCCGACGTATGAGAATAGCCGGGAGTAAGTGGGTGGTGCTACAATTAAACAGTACCTGAACGAGACCGGAGCGGGCCAACAGTATCAGAACTATTTTTCCGACCTGGAAATCGCACGAGCCGACGCCGATGCACAGGCCGATCCGAGGTACTAACGATGCTGCTGACGAACACTGAGCGCGCTTTCCTCGAGGCATTCATAACGGAAGCAACAACCGATCCCTTTAAGGGCCCTGCTACTGACGAACTCCATCGAGAGTTGATGTCAGCTTATTACGAGGAAAACCGCGGTTGCCGAGACGCGAAAACCACCGAGACGAATCGGCCGGTACTATCGTGCCCATGGCGCGACCGACAGGCGGTCATGCGTCGAAACGAAGAAATTCGTCGGCACTTGAAGAACGCCGGAACGCAAACGGCAGGCTGATGTCGCAATCCTGGCTGATCTTTTTTCCGTTCGTCGCTTGGCTCGCTACGGCTGCCGCCGGCAGCGCCGCTGAGACACGAGCGGCGCGTCCCAACCTCCCCGCGGTCGATAGCGAACGGCTGCTCATCGAGCGGCGGGCTCGGCGGCTGAAGGAGTTGCCTCCACCGCCGGCGCCGCCCGAGATTCAACTGCCTAAATCCGTCAAAGGCTCGGCGGAGCTGGGGCCGATCGACCGCTTCATTTATGCCTCGTGGCGAGCGGCTAAACTCCCCGACGCAGAGAAGCCGCCGCAACTGTGCGACGACGCCACGTTCTGCCGCCGTGTCCACCTTGACCTTGTCGGCGCTATCCCGACCACGGTCGAGGTCAATCGCTTTTTGGCCGACCGCACCGTGCAAAAACGCGAGAAGCTGATCGAGCAACTCCTGGCGCGAGACGACGATTACGCCGCCCACTGGACCGCTTTTTGGGAAGACGCGCTGGCCAGTCAGCCGGTGCTCAGCCAGGGCGGCATACCGACGCGCGGCAATTATCGCGAGTGGATCTACGACAGCCTGAAGCAGAACCGCCCCTACGACGTCATGGTAGCCGAGCTGATCGACCCGACCATGCCGCGGCGTCACGGCGCCGTGTCCGAAGATTTGTTCGGCGTGAAGTACACCATCGAATACGTCCGCAATGAAGACCATACGGTCACCTTGCAGACGGCGGCCAACGTCGGGCAAGTTTTCCTCGGCGCCAGTATGAAGTGCGCGAGTTGCCACGATCACTTCGACAACATGGAATGGACGCAACGACGGTTCGTCGGCTTTGCGGGCCTGTTCGCACCGGCCGACCTGGAACTGATACGCTGCGACGTTCACACGGGCAAAACGGCGCCTGCCCGGTTTCCCTTCGAGCTGGCCGGCGTGCCCGAACAGGCGCCGGACGATCTCGATGGTCGGTTGCACCTTGCGGCAGAGCTGATCACCGATCCGCTCAACGCTCGCTTCGCCGAGACGATCGTCAACCGGCTCTGGAAACGTTATCTGGGACTTGGCCTGGTTGAGCCGGCTGACGATTTCCGCTCGGACCGGCCCGCCAGCCATCCGGAATTGCTCACCTGGCTCGCCTATGACTTCGTCGAGCACGGCTGTGATCTAAAGCACACCACCCGTCTGATTCTCGCCAGCCGCACCTACCAGCACACTTACGATCCTGCGGTGGAAGACCGTTTCGACAACACCGCTGAAAGCTCGCCGCGTTTCTTCCGCTCGCCGGCCCTGCGGCGACTGACGGCCGAGCAGCAACTCGACAGTTTGCAGGTGGCCTTGATCGGCAAGCTCGAACGGCAACAACGCTGCTACCTCGACGGCCGCGCAACGGCACTGATGCGGGCGCTGGGTCGGCCTGACTCTCGCAATGAGATCAGCACGTCGCGGTCCGACGATTTTGGCGTGGTCTCGGCGTTAGAGCTGTTGAACGGGCCGGAATTGCACCAGCTCGTCGAAGAAGCGACCGTCGAAATCAAACCCGCCCTGCGGCGCGATCCGCGGCGTCTGGTCGACCAGCTTTATCTCGCCGTCTTGAGCCGTCATGCCACCGCCGAAGAGAAAAAGCACGCCGGCGACTGGTTCGCCGATGGTGACACGCTGGAGGACGCCAGCCGCGACTTGTTATGGGCGCTCATCTGTTCGCCGGAGTTTCAGTACATCAAATGATGAGCAAAACGTTGCAACCGAGCAGAACGGCACGACAGGCTGGAAAGCCTGACCTACGGTCAATCTCCCGCCGCCATTTCCTCCAGGCGGGCATTGCCGCGGGCTTGGCCGCGCCGGCGCTGGCGGCAGCTTCGGGCCGCAGCAGCAGGCCGCTGGCGAAGGCCGATGCGGTGATCTTCGTCTGGTTGCCCGGTGGAGTGGCGCAAGCCGATACCTGGGATCCGAAAGAGTTTACACCGTTTGAAAAAGGGATGAGGGGGAGTGAATTGCTGGGCACTTGCCCCACAATTCCCACTACGGTCGACGGCTTGCGGATCGGTGCCGGCCTGGACGAGATGGCCTCGGTGATGCACCACGGCACGGTGTTGCGCAGCTTGACGAACGAAACGAAGTTCGGCGCGGTACACTTGAAGGCCCAGTATTACATGATGACGGGCTATTTGTTCCCGGTGGGAGTCAAGGCGCCGAGCATGGGCGCGGCGGTCGCCCGCACCTTGGGACCGCGCGACCCACGCGTTCCGCCGTACATTTACCTCGGCCGCGACATCGACACCAGCGACACCGAAAAACAGTTCATCAACGAATACATCGGGCCGGGTTTTTATGGGCCGAAGTTCTCGCCCTTGATGATTCCCGATCCGGTCCGCGGCCTGGCGACGCTCGGCGCCGCGGCGGGCATGACTGCCGGCCGCCTCGACCGGCGGTTGAGGATCCTGGAACAAGTCCAGGGACTTGCCGATGGCGAGCTGCGCGGCTCGCCCAAGGTCGAAGAGTATTTGCGCGTCATGTCGCAGGCCCGCGAGATGATGGATTCGCCGGTGCGCACGGCGC
>DASSFG010000614.1:0-3780 GCA_035694685.1 Pirellulales bacterium | reverse complement strand
GTGTATTATAGGGCTGCACGGTGGCGTTGAAAAGCCAAGAGGCCCGGGCACTCTAAAGAGACACGCGGAAGAATCTAAGCTCAAGAAATAGGCGGTGGCTGGGGCAGAGACGCGGCTATTTGACAGTTGAGCTCACTTTGAGCGTTATGCCGCGGCGATGCCCCGGTGGGCAGTGCTCCGGGGCATCGCTTGGCCGCAACGCAAATCGGTCTACTCTCTTCGGCATGTGCCCCTCGGTCGCCGCTTGGTTGCCGCCGCACGCGACGCGCGTGTCGCGTCGTGGTCAAGCCGCCGCAACAATGTTGCTGTCTTTGCAGGTCACCATAGGACGACAGGCAGCGCGTGTCGCAGCGCGTCCCCTTTCCTCCGCCGGTGCTACGGCAAGGAATCGAGCGAGAGCGTGAGTGCCGGAAAGAGCGTGAGCACTCGCTGATCGGCCGTGACAACCTTGCATTGCTCGCGCTCGGCAAGAGCGATGTAGAGACAGTCGTACACGCCGATTCGCTGCTGCGAGGAAATATCCATCGCGCGCGGCAGCAGAGAACTGAACGGCCGCAGTAGCGGGCGTGACTGCATCAGCAGGACCATCCTGTTGATCGCTTCACCTTGCTGGAGAATCTTGCGCCGTTCCGCTCGTGTCAGCGCATGGGCCGCCTCGACCTTGAAAATGTCGGGCGCGAAAAGCTGGTGAATCCCTTTGCGGTAATCATCGCGAAGCCCGATGGCTTTAGCCGAGTCGGCTTCTGGAAGCACCCACTTGACGGCCACCGACGCGTCGAGAACGTATTGCATCAATCGCGGGCATCGCGCACAAACTC
The DNA here is from genome assembly GCA_035694685.1 of Pirellulales bacterium. Taxonomy (GTDB): domain Bacteria; phylum Planctomycetota; class Planctomycetia; order Pirellulales; family JAICIG01; genus DASSFG01. The sequence continues at coordinate 2,962 of DASSFG010000614.1, read as the reverse complement.
GACTGCGACATCGACGGTCCCGACTCGCTGCCGCGTTTCTTCGCGCAGGCGGTCCATTTCGTCACAAGCTCTTCGCATCGTTTCGCGATCAGGCTCTTGCGACAGCGCCTCTTCCAAGTCTTTCAATGTGGACGTACTATCGATACTCATGACTGAATTGTTGACTCCAGCGCGGAACCAGTCAATCCCGTCAGGATGACCGGGCTGACCGCCTAAAACTCAACGAGCCCCCGTCCCTTCGCCCCGAAGCGCGCTCTCTAAGGTCGAGCGCGTGATACCGTGGCTCCGCGCTTGTCCCATCGACGGCGGGCCAAGCCCCGCACCGGCATAAAGCTGGACGCTGCGGCGGGGCAAGCCGGCCGGGGGCGAGCGACGTGTTTTTTCGCCCCAGCGCGGTTGCCATGCGCCTACGCCTCAGGGTACGGGCTGAGCGGCGGCCAATTCGGCAGCGCGCTGCCGAATTGCTCTCAATTACCACCATCGGGTGGGCAGGTTTCCATCGACACAAGGGCCGATATAGCAGTGTCTTATGGCAACTAAGCGCCGTGGCATCCTGCGTAGAACGCACGAAGTTTGGGAATCGCCCTTGCCCACCAATCTCCGGAACCGGGGCTGACCCAAGCGGTTGCACGATTCCGCACGCTCGCCGACCCCCTTTGACGACTACGCTCAACCTTGCCGAAGCCGTGCTGAAAACCGAAGTCACGACGATCCCAACGGCATTCGTGATGCGTGCGGGAGGTGCCGCAGCGTGTCGGGCAGGGAACCATCCGCCGGCTTGCCCGTGGCGTGTACGATTTCCCGAAAGAGCATCCGATGCTCGGGCTTCTCGCGCCGTCAGCCGAGGCAGTGGCGCGCGCACTCGCCGGCCGCGACCGTACCCGGCTGCAACCGGCCGGAGCGTATGCCGCGAATGCCCTTGGTCTATCCGACCAGGTTCCGGCGAAGGCGATATTCCTCACGGACGGACCGGCGCGGACGGTCAAGATTGGCCCAACCACGATCCAACTCCGCCGGACGACGCCAAAGAATATGGAATCGGCCGGTCGCTTAAGCGGCCCTGCTGATTCAGGCGCTCCGTGAATTGGGCCAGGTCCATGTGACACGCGAGCGGCGCGAGCACTTGAAGCGAACGCTTCCAGCCAACGAGCGGCGGGAACTGCTCAAGGATCTGCGCCTTGCACCGGCCTGGATGCACCCGATCTTCCGGGAACTCGCCGAGGAACCCGCATGAAACTTCGCTTCCTATGCAATGGCAAAGCACCCTCTCGCGGGCAGGGCCATCGACGCGCATGACCTGCGCGAGCGAGTCGTCGAGTGGAAAAGCCAATTCTTCGGCAGCTTCTGGGCGAACTACGCCCAAGCGAAGCCCGGAAGCTTTCGACTTGTCCCGCCGGATGCGCGGCTGCCTGCCCTCAGGCGTGACTACCAGGCAATGCGGGATATGTACCTCACTGAACCGGCCACCTTCGACGACATTCTCATGACGCTGGCAGAGCTGGAACGCCGCATCAATCAACCCAGTGGCGGATAACTTCCGATCGGGCTGAACCGAAAACTTCCGCGAACTGAACTTGACGGCGCTGCGTTGACCGGCGAGAGCGGCGCAACACAACGGCGATGAACAATGACCGGGACGCCAAATAGCTGATGAACGTGCCAACCTAAGCCTGGCCGTTCGGTATGACTCAAATAGACGTATCGGTCGATGACGATTCGCTCGATGCCCGAGATCCTGACCGGCTACACCTTGCCGCCTGAAGCATGTTACAGAATAAAGCACCCTGCCCGAGGGCATCGTCCAAAGCAACGTGCGTGTGCGGCATCTTATCGAACCAGTTTCGCGGCATGTTGCGCTTGGTCGAATCGCGATAGCCCCGCCCCAAAAGCGCCATGGCAAAAGTCTTGATGTCCAAGGCTGAATGCGAGAAAGGGCTCTCGCCCGTGAACCGTATCAGATACCAGTAGACGAACATGAAGTCGTAGGCGGCGGGGTAACCAACGAACACGGGCTTGCCGGGCAGTTGCTTGAGCCAGCGCAAATAGTCGCGCATGGCATCCCCTGGCGGTCGAGTGTCGCGGCGACAGGCCGCCCATGCCTCCGGCTGAGATTGCCACCATGCGGCCGTCTTGGCATCGGGTTTGGCGTCCGGCAGAGTTTCCAGGTTGCACGTAAACGTGCTGACGAGGGCCTTGTCGGCGGTGAAGGCTGCAGAAGCGAAGCTTAACATCGAGTGCGGCCCGGGAATCGGCCCATCCGCCTCGACATCGGTACTGACGTAAATCTCGCCGCTTACGGCCATTGTCATTCTGGTGCTGTCGCCGGTACTGTTTGAAATGAAGACAAGGACACCGCCTATGATGTTCGCGGTGATCTAATAGCCGCAGCCCTTGCTATAGCGCCAGCCACGAATGCCCAGCGGCAGTCTAAAGACGGCTTCGTTGGCCGCCACCGTGACGAACAAGTCGCCCTTGAAGAAATGCACGTTCGTCGCCTGGCTGCCGCCCGCTTGAAAGGTCGCCAATAGCTTGCCGCTGGGCACCCCGATCACGTGTACGACCTTGCCCGTCCACATGCCGACAAAGAGGCGGCCGAATTCGTCGAACACGAAGCCATCGGGCACGCCGACCTTGTCGATGAGCTTTTGGCTTTCTTCCGCGGCGAGCTTGCCAGGCGTGCCGGCCGGCTTGAACGAGATCAACTCGCGCTGGTTCGTTCCTTTGCCTTCAGCAAGGTCGAGGATCATCAGCCGCATCCCTTCGGAGTCGGCGGTGACAAGGTGCTTGCCGTTCGGCGTCACGCCGATGCCGTTCGAGCCGATCGGCTGCGGGTTGAGGCGATCGATCGAGCCATCGCGCTTGTTAATGCGGTAGACGTTGTGCTGGCCAGGGTTGGCGAAATAGATGTTGCCCTGCTGGTCGAGCGCGACGTCGTTGAGACCGTTGAGCCGCACTCCATCGA
>DASSFG010000613.1:0-6807 GCA_035694685.1 Pirellulales bacterium | reverse complement strand
CACGCCAACTCATCAGTTTGCACGCGTTGAGATTAGGCGTGCCTCCTTTGCCGGTCAAGAGTGCCGGAGGAATGCGGTGCCCACTTCGCTAGTGTCGAGCGACGGCGACCGCGGTCGTGACCTGTTGCAGCCAGCGGCGCTCCAGATCGCGGACGCCGCGCATCCCATAGACCTCGCGAATGGCGGCCTCATAGCCATCGTCGGCGGCCGAACGCATGAACCGCACGAATTGGTCAGGCGTGCCGCGGCTCACAAGATAGTTCACCAGACTGGCGCTTTGCCCATAGAAGGCCGCTTGACGCTCCGCCGCCGGGTAGCCGTCCAAGGCAAACAGCTCCACCAGGCGGAACGTCTGCCGGTGCGAGTGGGCACTGCGCAGGTCGCGTTGATGGGCGTCTTGTTTCCCGCCCGGATCGGCCAGCACCGCCATCCCTTCGTCGGCCCAGGCCGGTAGCCGGCCATCGGGAAACATGTCGGCCAGCACGACGTGCGTTAGTTCATGCGCCAGGGCCGCGCCGAACCAGCCCGCCCGGTCGGCGCGAATGTCGATGCGGCGGCCGGTGATCTTGCCGCCCTCCGTGTTAATCAAACTGCAGCCCACGGTCGAATCACCACCGGGAACGGCTTTCAAATAGGCTTCACTCCTGGAGTGCAAAATGATATCGCATTTTGGCTTCCAGGCTTCGGGTCGATCGTCGGCCAGCCATTGCTCAGCGAGCTCAATCCGCAGGGCCTCGGTCGCACGCACGACCTCCGCGCTTACGGTTAAGGGGCCACGGCAACAGAAACGAAAGTTGGCCGTTTCCAGAATGTTCCAGCCGGACGATTTATAGGTGCGAGAACCGCCCGGCGACGGCTTTGAATCGGCTTGCGAACTGGCGGCGACCGCGAGTACACATCCTACGACCAGCGTTCTTACGACGAGCGTCCTCAGCCTCACGGCGAATCCCCCAATTCGGTTTAAGCGTGGCTCCGTGCCACGAGCTTTCGGCCGCTGTAAGACAACATCCGTGCCACCGCGCTGGCGCAGTGCCCAAAACGAACTGGCCAAACTACTAATCTCCTTTGTGATAAAGGAGTTAAGAAAAACGTCGCAAAGGGCGTCGGAGGCGATCGAGTTGCCGAAGCTTCTACGTATGCCTACGCCAAAGGCACTGAATGCATGCTGTCGGGGCACAAGCCGCGCTAGGGAAGGACAGCCTGCTAGAGTTCGGCGGGAACGAATCGGGACAAATGGCCAACATTGGTCGTGGCGATGACGAGATCGGGCGTGCCCAGCGTCAGTGCTTGAGCGGCAAGGATGACGTCGCCGTCGATGGTGTTATCGGCGGCCGTGGGCTGGCCCTGCTGACGGGCCCGCGCCCAAAGTTCTGCGGCGCGGCGCATGGCTGGCGTTGTGATCGCCAGATATTCCGTGGCTTGGGCCAAAGCGTCAAGCCTCGCGATGGCAGCCTGCCTACCGATTCGCAACAGCTCCCGTCGCAGCTCATAGTCAGCTATCTCCGGGACGAGAATCCGCCGCCCCGCCAAGAGAAGAGCGGCGAGCCACTGCTCGCAAGCGACCGTAATCGATGATCGCCGCGTGTGGCATAATAAGCCGAGCGGCCCCGAATCAAGCAGCACGATCGGCTTCACCAGGAGATTCCTTCAAGCTCTGGCGGGAAGAGGGGGCGATTCGACGTTCGCGCGGCGTCAAGACCATGAAAGAAATCCTCTGCCTGTCGCGAATCTGCTTCATTGGCCGCAGTGTCTTCCTCCCGCCACCTATCAAGCATGGCAATCGCGGCAGCGCGGCGAGCGTCTGGCCGCGGCGGTAGGTGCGCGTCAAGCACCCGTAAGGCCACCGCCTCCGCTGGTTCTCCGCGGCGCTCGGCTTCAAAACGCAATCGCTCTTGTAAGTCGCCCGGCAAGTCGAGTTGAAAGGTCATCTTATGCCTCTACGCCAATCTTCATTTACGACTGTTCCATTCACTCTACACCCACGGCTCGCGACCCGCGAATCGAGTCGCAAAAGAACTCTACGCCATCCGATATCGCTTTCGGAGTAGCCATTCAACCGTCAACAGCAGCACTACCGCACCGAACAAGATGGGCGCATTCCAAATCTCGAAGGCATGCGTCAGTGGCCGATCGACCTGTCCGACTTTAAATGCCGCTGGCAGCTTGTCTTTTTCGGCTGGAGTTAAGACGCTCCCGCCAGAGAGCCGGGCGAGCTCTTCGAGCAACGCTCGGTCGAGCGTGGGGTTATCGCGCTCGGCCTCGGGCGGCTCGACGCGAAATGCCAAGGTAGCCGGACGCATGGCGCTGTCAGCCTCACCGGCCATCGAAGCGGGTGTAACGCGGGCCGTATAGGCGCCAGGTTCGCCGGCGACAAAGCTGGCTTCAAACACGCTTGGATCGTCGGCGAGCGGCTCAAACTCCAGCGGCACGCTCGAATCGCGGCCCCAGTCGACGTCGCCTCGCAGGGCGGTGATCGAGGCCACGTCATCGGCCGTTTCGATAATCTCCGCCCGCACGGTCACTCGGTCGCCGGCCCGATAGGCGGCTTTGTCGGTGGCCAAGGTAAACGGATAACGGCCGCCGAGCACCTTGCTGCGACCCACGCGATCAATCAGCCGTGCCCAGAAGCCGTCGAAATATTCTTCGTGCAGATATCGCCAGCGATACGTGCTGTCGAAACCGATGAACACGGTGCGACCCGGTCCATAGAGCTGTGTGGCCATCAGCACGTGGCGGCCAAACTGGTTCCGCATCCGCGGATCGCCGTGGCGGGCCAGCACGGTCGCGCCCGGCTTGGCCCGCGTCACCGGAAAATGCCAGAACATGCCCGGCAGACTGGCGAGCACTTCGCGGTTGCGGCTCGACTCGGGTGCGAACTGAAAGATGCGGTCGGCGTTGCCCTCGGGCGTCAGCTCCAGCGTCCACGTCGCGCGCGAGCTGAGCCGCACGTCGGCCGCCGATTGGTATAGCCCGGCGTCGCGCACGACCGGCAAGATTCGCAGCCACGACGTCGCCGCATCGCCCAGGCCCAGCGTCGTGCCGTCGCCCGCCTCGGGGTTGAACCACTTCTGCGAATTCAACTCGCCGGCGACGTAGATCAATCCGCCGCCCGCGTCGCCCACGAACTTGGCGAGCATGTCGGGCCACGCCGGGCCGAGATTGCGCATGTCAGGATCGAACAAGATCAGGGTATCGAAGTGGTCGAGCTCTTTCTGATTGTTCGGCAAGCGGCGAATGGGCCGGCCGCCAATCTGGTCGTATCCCTGTCCGGCGCTTTGCAGCCAACTGGCGAACTCCATGCCCGTGTCGCGCAGCAGGGCATTTCGCAAAAACTGCACTTCGGCAGCCGGATATCCGGCAATCAGCAGCAAGCGGATGGTTTGTCTGACCACTTTGATCGAGGCGGTGTCGAGGTTGTCGTCTTCGGTCAGCTCCGGGCCGGCGTCGCTGACTCGGGCACGAAAGTCGAGCTGCCCGAGCACTTCGGGCGTAATGCGGAAATTGACCCGCTTCAGGGCCGCATCTTCGCCGAGAATCACCGCCTCACGGCTAACCTCCTTCCACGAGCCATCGTCTTGCCGCTGTTCGAGTACGACGCTGGCCGGCGCATCCTTCAGTCCGCGCGATTCAATGAGCACGGAGAGATCAGCCGGGTCGCGAAGAAAGACGACCGGGCTGGCTTCGATGCCGGCCAACCGCACGTTGCGCGGGCCTTCGGTGGTGCCGGCGGCGAGCGATACGATGGGCACGCCCGACTTGCCCGCCGCGGCTGCCGCAGTGCGAGCATCGGCGCCGCTGTTCGACTGACCGTCGGTAACGAGCAGAATGCCCGCCAAAGTCTGGCCGCGGTGCAACGCCAGTGCGTCGTTCACGGCGTCGCCCACGGCCGTTGTCTGACCGGCCGGTTTCAATGCCTCGGCCGGATACGCCTTTGGCTGCATGGCGGAGGTTGGCTGGGGGGCCAACGCCAGTTTACCGGCAAAACCATACAACGAAATCTCGCGGCCCTCGTGCAGCTTGCTCCATTCTTCGCCGATCACCTTTTGAGCCAAATCAAAGCGGCTCATTTTGCGCAGGGCCGCCACATCGGGCTCGCCGGTGGCTGTGGTTATGCCGCTCCCCTTGGCTGTTTCACGCGCCGTCGAATCGTCGGGATAAGGATCGGCCAAGGCCATGCTTTGCGACGTATCGACGAGCACCAACAGCCGCGAGGGGACAAGCTCATGCTTGCTGACGACGACCACCATTTCCAGGAGCATAAACGTGACCGCGACCACGACGGCGCACCGCAGCAGACTCAAGAGCAGCCGCTGGGCCAGGCTAAGCGAACGCCCTTCTCGGCGGTAGAGCCACCAAATGCCGGCGACGGCCAGCACGGCCCCGCCGATGGCCACCGCGGCCGCCGTGCCTTGCGGCAGCGAGCGAAACTCAACGTGCCAACGACTGTCCGCACCGTGCACCCAGTCGGGCGACGATTGAATGCCGAGCAGCCATTCAAGCCAGGAGGGCATGCGACGGTTCAGGGTTCAGGGTTCAGCTTCGTGTGGCGAGGAGCATCCGGTGGCTCGTGGCTTCAAGCCCATTTTGACTTTGACTTTTGTATTTTGCAATTTGACTTAAGGCCCTGTAGAGATCCCCCCAAGTCAAAAGTCAAAATACAAAAGTCAAAAGTCAAAATGCTTAACCCGGCAGCGGCTCGAGCACAACTCCCAGCGGATACGTTACCTTTTTGCTGGCGAACAGATCGGGTCCGGCGGAGCGAATCTGATCGCGCTTCAACTCGGCGACCTCTTTGGGGCCTGACCAGACGATCGCTCGGCCATTGACGTGAATGTCGCTGGCGAGCTGAAAGCACTTCGCCTGCTCGTAACCGAACACCTTCATAAACGTCTCGATGACATAGGCGAAGGTATGCTCGTCGTCATTCAAGACCACGACTGCGTAGGGCGGCAGCTTTTTGGGCTTTTGCTTGTCGGCCTGCCGCTCTTGTTCTTCGACCGGATCGGCAACGGCGGTATTTTCACTCATTCCCATAGGCTAACGCCTGCCGTCGCCGGCTGCAAACGTTGCACTTCCGCCATTTGGGGTCGGTTGACTTAAAGTCAAAAGCGGTGGCATACTGAATCCCGCTGTGACGTGCTAAGGTGGTCAAGCAACAGAACATGGCGCTCCTCCTCGCGAACCACTACTAAATATGCTGCTTGCGCCGCCGGATGAGCACGATCGGTTGCTGATCGAAAACGCCCATCCGAGCGATTGGACGAATCCGACGCCCGCAGGCCGCTATAACCTGGTGGCGATCGGCGGGGGCACGGCGGGCATCATCTCGGCCCTGGGCGCCGCCGGCTTGGGCGGTCGAGCGGCGCTCGTCGAACGCCACTTGCTCGGCGGCGATTGCCTCAACTATGGCTGCGTGCCGAGCAAGGCCTTGCTGCGCTCGGCCAGGGCCGTTTACCAGCTTTCGCTTGGCGAGCAATACGGGTTCAAAATTGCCGGGACGCTCCTGTGCGACTTCGGGGCGGTCATGGACCGCATGCGGCGGTTGCGGACGCAAATCAGCCGCCACGATAGTGCTTCGCGTTTTCAAAGCGAAGGCGTCGACGTCTATTTTGGGGAGGCCCGCTTTGTCGCGCGAGATCGACTACAGGTCGGTGAGGACGAGCTGACGTTTCGCCGGGCCGTCATCGCCACCGGCGGCCGGCCCGTCATGCCGGAAATACCTGGCATCGAGGCGATCGAGTGCCTGACAAACGAAACCGTGTTCTCGCTGAGCGAGCTTCCCCGACGGCTGATCGTGATCGGCGGCGGCCCGGTCGGTTGCGAGTTGGCTCAGGCCTTCCGTCGTTTCGGCAGCGACGTACACCTGGTACACCGCGGCGAGAGCTTGCTTGCCAAAGAAGAGCCCGCAGCCAGCCGCCTGGTAGAGACGCAGTTCGAGCGTGAAGGAATTCACTTGCACTTGGGATGGAACACCGAGTCAGCCGAAAAAGTCGGCGACTCAAAGGGCCTGGTCATCGTGCGGCGCGGCGAGAAGAAGAAACTGCTCGCTGACGCGGTACTGGCGGCGGCCGGCCGCAAACCGAACGTCGAAGGACTCGGGCTCGAGGCCGCCGGTGTGCGCTTCAGCCAAGAGGGAATTGAAGTTGACGACCGCTTGCGCACGTCGAACGCGGCAATCTACGCGGCGGGCGACGTTTGCTCGCCGTACCAATTTACGCACGCCGCCGACGCAATGGCCCGCCTGTGCGTCGAGAACGCCCTGTTTTGGGGCCGCAAATGCATGAGCCGGCTATTGATTCCGCGCTGCACCTATACTGATCCGGAGGTCGCGCAAGTTGGGCTGACGGCCCGCGAAGCCGCCGAACGCGGCCTTGAAATCGACACTTACCGCGTCGAGCTGGCCGAGGTCGATCGCGCGGTGGTCGACGGCGAAGAGGCCGGCTTTGCCGTCGTGTATACGCGGCGTGGCAGCGGCCGGGTGCTGGGCGCAACCATCGTCGCCGAGCATGCTGGAGAGATGATCGGAGAAATTACGCTACTGATGAACCGCAAGCTCTCGCTGTCGGCCTTGGCCGCCACGATTCATTGTTACCCCACGCAGGTCGAAGTGCTGAAGCGCATTGCCGACAAGTACTCGCGCACCCGCCTCACGCCGCTCGTCGCCGCGGTGGCCCGCAAATGGTTGGAGTGGCAGCGCTGAATGATCTCAAGCAAAGGACTTACCGATAGGCTGACGCCTCCCGCTCGCCACAGGCGAGCGGCACACGTCAGTGTGCCGGTAGTTCATAAAATCAGGAGCCGCTTGGC
>DASSFG010000612.1:0-3585 GCA_035694685.1 Pirellulales bacterium | reverse complement strand
AACGCATGTCCGAATCCTACCGCGTCCGCCTGACCAAAGACTACCTGGTCTTCTCCGCCGCGCATTTCATCACGTTCAATGGCAACATCTGCGAGCGACTGCACGGGCACAACTATCGCGTGACCGCCGAAGTTTTCGGCCCGCTCGACGAGAACCACTACGTGATCGACTTCATCGCCCTGCGCGACACACTGCACGCGATCGTCCTGGATCTCGACCACCACGTGCTGTTGCCGACCAGCCATCCGTTGATCCGCGTCACCGCCGACGAAACGTCGGTGACGGCTGTTTTTGAAGACCGTCGTTGGGTCTTTCCTCGTGGCGATTGCATACTGTTGCCCGTGCCGAACACGACCGCCGAACAGCTCGCACGTCACATCGGCCGCAGGCTCTTGGATGAGTTGGCGGATCGCGGGATGCCCAAACCACATCGACTTAGCATCGAGGTCGACGAATGCGAGGGCCAATCGGGTGTCTGCGAACTTTCCTAGGAGCGAGTAATGACCAAAACACTTCGGGCAATTCTTTTTGCTTTGTCTTCACTTGATGTGGCGTCCATGGCTCCCGACGCCACGGCCCAGGACCGGGGCACAAAAGTGCGCAACGACCGCGAGCGCGTCGAAGGCGATGGCTTTTGGATTTACAACGACTTGCCGCGGGGCCTCCAACTCGCGAAGGAAAGCGGCCGTCCGCTGTTGGTGGTGATCCGCTGTATTCCCTGCGAAGCGTGCGCGCAGCTCGACGCGCAGGTTGTCCGCCGCGATCCCGCGTTGCAGCGACTGCTGGAAAAGTTCGTCTGTGTCAGGATTATCAATGCCAACGGCCTCGATTTGTCGCTCTTTCAATATGACTACGACCAGTCGTTCGCGGCCTTTTTCTTGAACACCGACCAGACCATCTACGGCCGCTACGGCACACGGTCACACGAGACGGAATCGGACCGCGACGTGTCCGTCGAGGGCTTTGCCAAAGCGTTGGCTGCCGCACTCGAATTGCACGAGCGCTTCGCCGAAAACAAGGCATTGCTGGCAGCGAAACATGGACTAGAGCCGCTGGCAAAGGCGCCGGAAGAGCTGCCTGCGCTCAAAGGCAAATATGGCTCGCGTATTAATTACGAAGGCAACGTCGTGCAGAGTTGCATTCACTGCCACCAGGTTGGCGAAGCGATGCGGCTTGTCTATCGCGCCGGCGGCCGGGCGATTCCCGAAAAGCTGCTCTATCCCTATCCTCTACCAAGCGTGCTGGGGCTGGTCATGGATCCCCACGAGCGGGCGCGGGTGCGGAAAGTCGAGCCCGGTTCATCGGCCGAGCGAGACGGTTGGCAGGCCGGCGACGAGATCGTGAACCTCGAAGGTCAACCGGTCCTCTCCATCGCCGACCTGCAATGGGTGCTGCACAATGCGGGCGATGCGCATGCTCTGACCGCAGAGGTAGTGCGCGGCAGCGAATCGCGTAAATTACCTTTATCGCTCGGGCCGGGTTGGCGGCAGCGCGGCGACATTTCCTGGCGGGCAACCTCGTGGGATCTGCGGCGCATGACCACCGGCGGCATGCGCCTCGACGACCTGTCGACCGAAGCACGTCGCTCGTTGGGGCTCGACGACGACGTACTTGCCTTGCGGGCCAGGCACGTGGGTGAATACGGCGAACACGCCACGGCCAAGAACGCCGGCTTTCGCAAAGGCGATGTGCTGGTCGAAGTTAACGGGAGCAATACCCGGCTTAGCGAGTCGCAACTGATGACCTGGCTCGTAAACGCCAAGCGGCCCGGGGAGCGCGTCGCCGTTGTCGTCTTGCGTGACGGAGCGCGGATTCCGCTCGAGTTGCCGATGCAGTAAATCGGCGCGTAAGCCGATCAATTGCCGCCTTGCCAGTACGTGAAGCCCGGTCGGTCGAAATGTGGATAGGCGGAAAAGCTGTACAGGCCACCGGGATTGAAGCCGCCGTCATAATAGCTGTACGACATGTTCGCGCCGCGACCTCGGTATTCGTTGGTCTGATAGGCGCTGCCGCCGCTCTCCGTCAGGCCGCGACCATAAAGCGCGTTGTCTATATGCGGATTATACGGTGGGTAGATGTCGAGCGGCCGTGAAACGCGGCGCGATCGCCTGGGGTGCGTATCTTCGGTGTCTTGCCTGCGGGCCGATGATTTGACGTCCCAAAAACCGTTGCCCGGAAACGCCGCCCAGGCCTGCTGTCCGCCCAGGGCGAGCAGCATTGCCAGCAACAAGCCTCGCTTCATGCGTCACCTCCCTACCTTCCTTCCCAGTTCGGGCCGCCGCTCCCCTGCCCCGCCCTCTTTCTTTAATCGGCAAAACTTCCGCTTACGAACAGCTTAACTTTGCACAAAGTCTGGCCACTTCGCCAGGCGCCGGTGTGTGCCGCTGCGGCCTGCACGTGGCAAAACCGGGCTTGCTCTCGACGGCCACTCGGGATTAGGACTGTAGGCCCTCAAACCGGTAATGACCACGAAAGGGAGTGCCTGATATGTTGCGCGTACCTCTGGCGGCGGTATTGTTCGTCGGTGTGCTGACTGAAATCGCGTGGGCCAATCGTGGTCCGGAGCGGACCGTGGAGCTGTCCACGCAGGTGCTGCACGAGATCATGGCCATTCCCGTGCGGCGCATTCCCGAAGCCTTGCTTGCCGACGCTCAAGGCATTGCCATCATCCCCGACGTGATCAAGATCGGCTTCGTGGGCGGCATTCGCCGGGGACGCGGCGTGGTGCTGATGCGCGATCGCGAAGGCGATTGGGGGCTGCCGCAATTCGTAACGCTCACCGGCGGCAGTGTCGGCTGGCAGGCCGGAATCCAGGCCACCGACGTGATTCTGGTATTTCGCACGAGAAAGAGCATCGAGGGCTTGTTGAACGGTAAGTTCACACTGGGCGCCGGCGCCAGTGTGGCGGCGGGGCCGGTAGGCCGCAGCGCTGAGGCGGCCACCGACGCGGAGCTCAAGGCCGAGATCCTTTCCTACTCGCGCGGCCGCGGCATCTTTGCCGGAGTGGCGATCGACGGATCCGCCATCGAAATCGACGGAGACGCCCACCAGGCGTTTTACGGTTCGCCGGCCAACGTGCTGCCTGCCGTCGTGCCGGAGCCAGCGCTGCGATTGCTGAGCGAAGTAACGGCGCTCACCGGTGCGGGCGGCGGGCAAGGCACACTTCCGCAGGCCGTCGAGGTATCGCCGCCCCCCTTCACCGCGGCCGATGAGCAACGCGCCCGCTTGGCGGAAGACAGCCGAAGCTTATATGCCATCGTCGACCCGAAGTGGCGACAATATCTCGCCTTGCCCCAGGAAATCTTTTCACGCGACACGCACCCCTCCCTCGAGTCGCTGAAATCGGCCCTGGAAAAGTTCGATCGCGTGGCGGCTGACGCCAGGTATCGCTTACTCAGCGAGCGCAGCGAATTCCAAGTTACGCACGAAGGCTTACGAAAGTACGTCGAACAGCTTGCCATCGAACCGGGGTTTCCCTTGCCCTTGCCGTCGCCTCCAGCGGAACCAACCCCAGCCGCGCCCCAGAAGCGGATACCGGTGGTCGGCAAGTGACGCCGCACTCCGCCACCACCGGCTTCATGCCGG
>DASSFG010000611.1:0-27302 GCA_035694685.1 Pirellulales bacterium | reverse complement strand
CCACTTGCTGACAGTGCGGACAAGCGAACTGCCGCTCCATGTTGGTGCTCCCCTCAAGAATATTGAGATCGACGAACGGAAAGAAAAGCGTCTCGGCATCCTACCGGCCGCCCGGACGAAGATCAAGTTTTTTGGCGCAGGGGGGTAGCGCTAACAGTGTTGCCGCCGATTCCTTGGGAAGGCCATGTGGCACAGCCGCCCTCGGATGTGAGTCGCCGCCTACGGCGGCGTAATCGCGGACACAGCCGAGGGCGGCTATGCCACACAACTATTATGGGCTCAGGCGTGGTGGAAGCGGGTAATGATCTCCCAGGCTTCCGGCGGCGTTTCGGCGTAGCTGATCAGGTCGAGGTGCTCGTCGGCAATCGTTCCCTCGTCGGCGAGAAAGTGAAAATCAATGACCTTCTCCCAATACTCGCGGCCAAACAACACGATCGGGATTTCCTGCATGCGGTGCGTCTGCCGTAGGGTCAGGGCGTCCAGCAGTTCGTCGAGCGTGCCGAAGCCGCCGGGAAATACAATCAACGCCTTGGCGCGCATCAAGAAGTGCATCTTGCGCATGGCAAAATAATGGAACTGAAAGCAAAGCTCAGGCGTAATGTACGGGTTGGGCGCTTGTTCGGCGGGCAGCGAGATATTCAGGCCGACCGATTTGCCGCCGGCTTCATAAGCGCCGCGGTTGCCGGCCTCCATGATGCCCGGCCCGCCGCCCGTCACGATGACGTAGTGTGCCGTGCCTCCCGCCTGGCTTTCGGTCGTCACCAGCCGGGCAAACTCCCGCGCGGCCTCATAATAAAGGCTCTTTGCCAACAGCCTCTCCGCCCGAGCCACCAACCGTTTCAGTCGCACGTCATCGGGCGCCCCCTCTAAGGCAATCTTCGCTCGCTCCAACCTGCCCGCGGCCTGATCATACGCCACGACTTGCGTACTGCCGAACAAGACGATCGTCGAGGCGATACGGTGTTCTTCCAACAGCAGTTCGGGCTTAAGCAGCTCCAACTGCACGCGCACCGGCCGCAGTTCGGGCCGCATCAAGAACGCGGTATCCCGCTCCGGCAGCAAGTAGCTCGACGAATTGAGCACGGCCTGCAAACTCGATTGCAAATCGTCGGCGGCAGTGGCATGGAAAGTCGGATCAGGCATAGGGAAAGTCAAATTGCAAAATGCAAAGCCGACAAGGTCAAAATGGCTGACGCCAAATTACGAGTATAGACCGAGCGCCTTTCGGCAACGAGCAAGCAGCTTGTCTTGCTTTAATGCCACTGCCTTCGCCCGATGCCAGGCCGCGGCGTACGGCGGCAACTTCTCGGCTAATCGCGGCAGTATCCGCAGCACCTCATCGGAACGCCGCCAACACTCCGCCTCCAGCATGCGGTGATAGAGAATCGTTCCCGCGCGCTTGCGACGCACAACTGCTAGCGGAACGAACAACGCCCCGATAAGGAGATGGTCGAAGAGCCCCCAAGGCGCGTTCACGGCGCGCCGCACGATGAAGCAGGTCACGGTTAATGCCAGCAGCTTCCACGCGCCCATGTAAGCGCGCATCGCCATGATCAAGGTCCGGTGCAGGCTGCTGCGGAAGCGGTTGTGAACAAGGTCCCGAGCGGTCAGCAACGGCGTCGCTTGGATGGGCCGAATGAAGTCCAGGTGCAAGACAACGCCCTTATATCCGCGGCCTTCCAAATCTTTGACCGCGGCTTTGGCTGTTTCGGCGGTTATCAGTTCAGTGACCTTTCGGCCAGCAGGGCTTTGGGCCGTGAGCAGGTATTGCGGCATGGAAGCACCGGAATCGGCTCGAATGCAGCGGCATGGGACGCGTTTGCGACGCCAATCAAAATAATACCGGACTCCAGCGGAAGCAATGCTCGTGATCTCCAGTCGCTGGGTGCAAGGCCACGGCGACCCGGCTAGCGCAGTCAAACTGACAGAACACAAATCCGACAAAGCCAAAACGGTTGGCGAATGCGTCGCATGCACTTTCTCGGATTCGATTTTTTGCGTTTTGATCGTCGTCCGCTGGCTCAATCGTGTCTTGGGCGTCATTCGAGCGTCGGCGGCTCGACATCTGTTGCCGGGCGAATCATTGGCGATTAGAATTCTGGAGAACCCGCGACCGTTCGTTGTTCCAGAGTAACCTGCATGAGTTCCGTGCCGGCAACGCGTGCCGCACAATCTGGTTTGTGTCTGAATGTCGGTGGTGAGGGAGAAACGCCAGGGTGCATCAACCAGCAGCCTCACTGGGCCGACCTGTGCAACTCGGTTTCGCGTACGGGTCAGCCAATGAGAGATTTAGTGCGGCTTGGTGCCGTGTTTCTGTTTTGCGAGAATGTCCGCTTGCCATTTCCCGATGCGTCGGTGGATCAAGTCGTGACCAATGGAGTGCCGATCGACCGGAGCACATGGCTTGGACCCGGTGTCCAATCGAGCGAAATCAAGCGAGTGCTGAAGAAGGGCGCAATCTGGCTTCACGACGGCGTCGGGGCTTACACAAAACCATGAATACATTCGCCGACCTTTTAACCGCGAAGCCTCCCTTTGATCCGGCCGATCTGCAGTTTCGAGCGCAGCAGAGCTTTCCCTCCCGTGTTTCGCAGAGCCATCTGTTGATGCGGAAACCCTGCAGTCCCATACCGAACACAGGTATCTTCGTCGTTATCGGCGCGGCCAGCTATTCGCCAATGGAGCTGCAACTTCTCGATGACGTCGATGCGGCGCATCTTAACTGGCACAATCAGGCACAGGTCGCCGTTTTCGACGTGCTTGATTGCCAAACGACGGCGGATTTTGAGAAGTATTTGCCCGGTGTCGGCTCGGTAGCACAATCACCAGTTGTCGCAATTTGGGAGGACGGGAGGTTGGCCGCCAAGCAGACGGGACTGCGCATGGTCCGAGAAGTTTTGCAGGAGCGGCACATTCTCAGTTGATCAGCGTTGCCTAATCAAACGAGTACCCGGCCACGAAGAGTTCGTCGGGCGTCCCGTCTATATAGACGATCGCGTAGACGCGGAATCCACTTCATGAGCACGCAATATACGGTTAGCGACGGCAAGCTCGTGCTGAACTTAGAGCCGGCCGAAGAGGGTGGATACGTGGTGACGTCACCGCTCGACCCGGAGTTGATTACCGAGGCCGAGACACTTGAAGAAGCGTTTGCCAACGCACGCGACGCCGCCCAGTCCCTGAAGCGGTCGCGCGTCAAATTGCTGCGCCGCCTGTCGTCTGATTCGACGCGGAGCTAGTCGCTCGCATGAATCGAGCGGCGAGCGAGGAGTTGCAAACAGCATCGCTTGTTTCATTGGGAATCTGGCGCGCGCAGCATCACATCGCAAATCACCATGCGATGGTCTGAATGCTCAGTCCTCCGGCTGTAAACGTCGCAGGCCTGCCAGTGCGACGAGTGCCAAACCTGATCGATCCGCAAGAACGGGAGTTCATTGATAATTGTATTGCCCCAGCCGCGTCCGGCTTCGCTGAACGCATCGCGAAGCTGCGGCTGCAAGGCGTCGTACACGGCGTCACCGGGAGGAGCATTGAAGTCACCGCCCACAATTAGCGGTAATGGCGACTGTAGCGAGCCTGCAATCGCGTTCAACTGCCGTCTTCGCCGCTGACGATTCGCAGTTTGCTGATGCCAGCAATCCGGCGACCAAAGGTCAATGCGGACAAGTCCGGGTTCAAGGCGCAAGCTGACGACTTCCACCTCGCCGTAGTCCGTCAGCGTGGTGCGAGCGCAGAGCGCGTAGCTGGCGACACTTTGGGGAAGGCGCACGCGACTGATCTCCCCTTTCGCGATAATCGATGCGTCGACGGCCCACAAGGCTTCTCCCTTTTCGCCGAATAACTCACGCGCCAACGCAAGCAACGGTTCGCGACCGGGCGACTCCTGAACCAGAACGATATCAGGTCGCAACGCTACGACCTCGTGCAGTGCTTTGCTGTTGCTGCTGCAATTAATTGATACGACGCGTAACGTGCGCTCCGACCGGCGCTCCGCGAACCGTAGCACGCTGAAGGGATGGTCAGAGAAAACAACGAGCACGAGACTCCAGGCGAGTGCGACTGGAATCGTCCAGCGTCGCCCGACACATCGCCATGCGGCAGCGATCAAGCCTGCGCCGGCGAGCGTCCATACCCAGACGGGAAACACGGTTACCGCGGCACAAGCGTCGCACCGCCGCGCATAGCATGCACTGATCGCCACCGATAATACGGCCGATGCGAGCCACGCGGCGCGAGCGCAGAAGGTGAGCGACAGCGCGATTTTGCCTAATGCGCGCCGATTCGGTGTTTGCTCCATATCGACCGGTCTGGCAGATCTATTTATTCTTCGCCGCCAGCGCGGCCCAGACTTTGGGCGGCGACATGGGCAGCTCGTACATGCGGACGCCGGTGGCGTGGTAGATGGCGTTGGCAACGGCGGCGGGCGGTGCGACGATCGGCGTCTCGCCTACGCCGCGCACGCCGTAAGGGTGCGCCGGGTTAGGCACCTCGACGATCACCGTGTCGATCATCGGCAAGTCGAGCGCCGTCGGCATGCGATAGTCAAGATAGCTGGCGTTGCGCATGCGTCCCTGATCGTCGAAAAAGTACTCTTCGTTCAAGGCCCAGCCGATGCCCTGCACCGTGCCGCCTTGCATCTGGCCTTCGACGTAACTGGGATGGATCGCCTTGCCGGCGTCTTGCAACGCCGTGTAACGCAGGATGGTGGTTTTGCCGGTATCGGGGTCGACTTCCACATCGACGATGCTCACGCCAAAGCCGTTGGTCGGCCCTTCGGGATCGACCGCCGCGCGGCCCAGCACCGGGCCGCCCGTCTCGTTCAGGCGGCCTGCGAGCTGCTTGAAGGTGATTGACTCGCCGTTGCGGCGGAACGTGCCATCTTCGAACTTCACCTCGTTTGCCTCGCACTCCCAAAGCGCAGCCGCCCGCTCAGCCATCTGGCGGCGGATGTCGAGGCCGCACTGATAGGCCGCCAGGCCGGTGGCAAAGGTCACTCGGCTGCCGCCCGTCACGTCGGTGTAGCCCACGCTGTCAGTATCGCCCACCTGCGGCTTGACGTCTTCGGCGGCGATGCCCAGCGTCTCGGCCAACTGCATGGCCACGCTGGTGCGCGTGCCGCCAATGTCGGTCGAGCCTTCCATCAGCGTCACGGTGCCATCGGGATTGACGCTGGCCGAGGCGCTACTCTTGAGGCCGATGTTGAACCAAAAGCCGGCCGCGATGCCCCGCCCCCGGTTCTTGCCCGACAGCGGCGCTTTATAATGCGGATGGTTCTTGGCGGTCTGCAAGGTTTCAACGAAGCCGATCTTGGGATAGGCCGGCCAGCCGACGCGCTTCGTGCCCTCTTTGGCGGCATTCTTCAAGCGCAGGTCGATCGGGTCGATGCCAAGTTTCTCGGCCAGCTCGTCGACGACCTGCTCGGCGGCAAAGGCGGCCTGCGTGGCGCCGGGAGCGCGATAGGCCGCCGTCTTCGGCTTGTTGACCAGCACGTCGTAGCCTTCGACGCGGTAATTGGGAATGTCGTAGCAGCTAAACACGCACATGCAGCCCGGACCGATCATGCCGCCGGGATACGCGCCGGCGTCGTAGGCCAGCCAGGCCTGGGCGGCGACAATGCGGCCGTCTTTCTTGGCGCCCAGCTTGACGCGCACGAACGAGCCGGGCGTGGGGCCGCTGCCTTCGAACACCTCGGCCCGCGTCATCACCATTTTCACCGGCCTGCCCGACTTGCGGCTCAACAGCGCGGCCACCGGCTCTAAATAAACCGGTATCTTGCCGCCGAAGCCGCCGCCGATCTCGCACGGCACGACCTTCACCTTGGAAATGGGAATTTGTAGCAACTCGGCCGTTTGTTGCCGGGCGGTGAAGGCGCCTTGCGTCGAGGTCCAAACCGTGAGCTGGCCATCGACGTTCCATAGCGCCGTCGAAACGTGCGGCTCGATGTAGCCTTGGTGAACGCTGGCGGTCTTGAACTCGCGCTCGATCACCACGTCGGCCGAGGCGAAGCCTTTCGCAATGTCGCCTTCCTCGAACAGCAGGTACTTTGAAGTGTTGCTCGGCTTGTCGCTGGTGCGATGGCCGGTCATGTCTTCGGTGTAGAGATCTTCGTGCAGCAGCGGCGCGTCGGGCAGCATGGCATCGAGCACCCAGGTAACCGACGGCAGCGGTTCGTACTCGACCTTGATCAGCCTGGCGGCCTCTTCCGCCACGTGCGGGCTGACGGCGGCAACCGCCGCCACGGCGTGGCCGCGATAGAGCGCCTTTTGATGCGCCAGACAGTTCGCTCCCAGGTGGGCCAAATTCACACGGCCTTCGCCCAGGTCGGCCACTTTGTCGCGCAAGTCGGGCAAGTCGGCCGCGGTCACCACGGCCATCACGCCCGGCACTTTTTCAGCGGCCGAAGTATCGATCCGCTTAATACGGGCATGAGCGTGCGGGCTGCGCACGATCTTGCCGTGCAGCATGCCGGCGAGCTGCAGATCGTTGCCGTAGATAGCCCGTCCGGTAACCTTATCGGCCCCGTCGTGGCGGACCGGCCGCGTGCCGATCACCTTATAGACAGGAGCAGCGGCCGGCTCTCCGCGGCCGTTGGTGGCGCTATCGACAACTGTTTCGCGAAGGTTGGTGGCCATGAGTGTGCTACTGTTGGGCTTTTTGGTGTTGCGAGGCCGAAGCGGGTAGTGGAACGGGGAGCCTTTGGCCATTTTTAATTTGACGCCGAGGGTTTAACGCTGTCAAGCAACGACATCTCCTGATTATTGCAATCAGCGAAAGAGAAGACGAAACTGAGTCTATGGCTTTGCCGGCGTTCAATGACGATGGTGATCTGCCGCCCGGAGTGCATCGTGCCACGTTGCGCGAGGTGTTAGAGCGTTTCGGCGGCGGCTCGATGAATAGACAAGCGGTCGGCGAACGGCTTGATCGGATTTATCGGCTTGCGCAGTCAACGGGCCAAGTCGCGCGGTTTGTCGTGTTCGGCTCGTTCGTCACAGATGAGCCAAATCCGAACGACGTTGATGTGGTAATGGTCATGGAAGACACATTCGACCTTAGTCGGGTCGGTCCTGACACCGCACTTTTGTTTTACCACGCCGACGCTGACGCCTATTTTGGCGCAAGCGTGTTTTGGGCGCGCCGGTGTGCGGCGGTGGGTGGTGAACAAGCTATGATAGAGTTCTGGCAAGTGCGTCGTGATAGTGGTCAGCGAGGCATCGTTGAGATAGTGTGCGAGGAATCATGATTACGAACGACCAGCAACTAGAGGCAACGCTACAACGCATTGCGTGGTTTCAGCGGCAAATCGCCCAACTGCGGAAGACCGAAAGCAATCCGGTGAACTACCGGGCGTCGGCGTCCGGATTCCTGGCAGAGATCGACCGCATGCAACTGGAGGTACGCGAGTATTTTAGTCAACCTGCGGCTTCATGACGCGGGTAGGAATTCAACGCCAGACAGAGGTGTGGAGTCACGCGACGAAATCGTGCGCTTACTCGCGGCCTATGTGGAGAGTGAGCAGATCTCGCCGGCCGCCAGCCGCACGAACACCCAGGGGCGGGGTGGATTGCCTTCGTATTGGTTCCGCTGCTGAAATCGCGCAGTCGTCATCGAGAAATCGGGCCGGAAATACACTTCGATGCCGAGTGGGACCTCGAACATGGGGTAGAAGTCGAATTGGACGACGAGGGCGAAATCGCGAGATGGTTCTGATAAAGGCCTGGGCGAGGTGCGACCGCCCGTCGAAATCACTGGCCGTACCTCATTGCGAGCGCATCCCGGCTCGATGTAGCCTGGCGCCGGTGGCCGAGACCGAAGCCAAAACCAGTCAGGATCGCCAGAACGCATCCTATTGCTGGCCAAATAAGCACGCCCCAGAGGGCGCTCTTCATGATGGAACGCCCGCAAGTGTAACCGATGCAAGCCTCGAGGATAGCACCAGAGGCGAAGAAAAAGGCTAACATCGTTCTTGCATTGTCGTCTGATGCCTGTTTCAGGGCTTCAAACGCGGCCGCGATAGAAGCGGGCAACAGGACGAGCCAGGCGAGCATCGTCTTAAGGTCGAATTGACAGTGGGACATGGCGAAGATCAAACCGGCTGCTTTGCCAGCCGCTCGGCGGCATGCTGCACGGCGCGGATGATCTTGTCGTAGCCGGTGCAGCGGCAGAGGTTGTTGGCGAGCTCAAAGCGGATTTCTTGTTCGCTGGGATTGGGGTTCTTATCGAGCAGCGCCTTGGCGGCCACAATGAAGCCGGGCGTGCAAATTCCGCACTGCAAGGCGGCGTCTTCCAGAAAGCATTGTTGAATCGGGTGCAGGTGGCTCTCGGCGGCGATGCCTTCGATCGTGGTGATCGAGGCGCCTTCCGCCTCGACGCCGAGCACCAGGCAGGTGTTCACCGGCACGCCGTCCATAATGACGGTACAGGCGCCGCAATTTCCGTTGTTGCAACCTTCCTTGCTGCCGGTCAGGTGCAATACGTCGCGCAGCACTTCCAACAAGCTTTGACGGTTTTCGCAGAGAAACTCGGTCGGCTCGCCGTTAATGGTCGTTTGAATATGGGCTTTTTTGGGCATGATGAAGACTCTCGAGTCGGCAGCCGTCCCCTCTATCGGCTAGGTGGCCAATTTAGCCACCTGACAAGGGCGCGAGCGATTGACGTTCAATAACTAAATAGCCGTGCGCGATTACTGGACAGTCTCCGCTGGGAGGATGGCCTTCCTAGGTCGTCACCATCGACGGTGACGGGCTAGGAAGCCCATCCTCCTCGAAACCGGCGCCCGGTAATGGCGCACGGCTAATTAGGATAATGAAAGAGCAATTTGACGGCGGGCCACAATTGCTGTCAAGCGAATCACACAACGCAACGCTTCTTGACCGCACCCAGGCCAAAGGGTAGGTTGACATATCAGGTCAAAACAACAGTTACGGCAGTCGAGGACGAGTCATGAGCTACGCCGACAACCCCTATCAGGCCCCCGTTTATTCCTTCGCCGCTCAGGCGGCGGCCGACGAACGGGCCGATTTCATCCGCAAGACGTACCTGCACCTGGCAGGCGCCGTGTTTGCCTTCGCCGGCCTGGAAGCGGTGCTGCTCAACGTGCCAGGGCTCTCCGAACGATATTTGTCGCTGCTTGCCGCTTCGCGGTACGGCTGGCTGCTCGTGGTCGGCGCCTTCATGCTGGTCTCTTACGTGGCCGAGTCATGGGCCCGATCGGCCACGTCGGTTGCCACGCAATACTTGGGATTGGGGCTTTATATCGTGGCGGAAGCAGTGATCTTTCTGCCCCTGTTGTACATTGCGTCGCGCGTGGACGAGCGATTGATCCCCACGGCGGCGGCAGCAACCTTGGTCGTCTTTAGCGGTTTAACCGGTATCGTCTTCGTCACCGGCAAAGACTTCTCCTTCCTACGCACCGGCTTGCGATTAGCCGGGCTGGTGGCGCTGGGTTGCATCGTTGCCGCCGTGATCTTTCCGCAGTTTGCCCTGGGCATTCTGTTCAGCTTTGCCATGGTTGGGCTTGCCAGCGGCTACATTCTTTATGATACGTCGAACGTGATGCACCACTATCGCATCGGCCAGCACGTCGCCGCCTCGCTGGCCCTGTTTGCTTCCGTGGCGCTCTTGTTCTATTACATTCTTCGCATCGTCATGCAGCTCACGCGTCGCTAGGCAGTATGGGCGACGCAGCCGAATACGACGCGCGTTACCTCGCGGGAATCGAGCACTTCAACCGTTGCGATTTCTTCGAGAGCCATGAATTCTGGGAAGAGATGTGGGCCGACGAATCTGGCCCGTCCCGCAAGTTTTTGCAGGGGCTGATTCAGGCGGCAGTGGCCCTGCACCACTTTGGCAACGGCAACATTCGCGGGGCAAAGAAGCTCTACTACGGCTCGCGCGGCTATCTCGAGCACTATCGGCCGTTTCACATGGGGCTCGATTTGGAAAAGTTCCTGGCCGAAATGGATACCTGTTTTGCCGACGTGGTGGCGAGCGTCGAGGAATTTCCCCAGATCGAAATCGTGGCCGATCGTATACCCGAGATTCATCTCGACCCGCCGCCTGTCGGTCCCGTCTGAGGCGAGGAGACTGCTCGATGGGCGCAACTGACGACCTGGCGTTTTCGCCGGCCGATTTTTCCGGCGTGGCCAGGCTGTTCCCTTTGCCCAACCTGGTAATGTTCCCGCATGTGTTGCAGCCGTTACACGTGTTTGAGCCGCGGTACCGCGAGATGGTCGAAGCTGCCTTGGCCGACGACCGCTTAATTGCCATGGCGGTGCTGGCGCCCGGTTGGGAGGCCGACTATGAGGGCCGCCCGCCGATTTTTCCCATGGTTTGCCTGGGACGCATTGCTTCGCACCAGCGACTCGATGACGGGCGATTCAACCTGTTGCTGGCCGGCCTGCGACGAGCGCGGCTGCTGCGTGAGCTGCCGCCCAACAAACTCTACCGCGAGGCGAAGGTGGAACTGGTTGATGATGCATACGCGTCCCAGGCAAGCGGTCGGCGGGCGGCGTTGCAGCGGCGGCTGGTCGAACAGTTTCGCCGGCAGATGCCCGAGCTCAAAACGCTGCACGAGCAGCTCGACGAGATCTTGGCGAGTGATATTCCCTTAGGCATACTCACGGACATTCTGGGGTTTGCCTTGAAACTCGGCCTCGACGTGAAGCAGCGGCTTTTGGCGGAGTCGGACGTCGACCGGCGCGCCGAGACCTTGCTGGCCGCCCTGCCCGCCGAAGAAGGCCCGCCCGACGCAACCATCAAGTTCCCGCCCGACTTCAGCATTAACTGAGTGCCACTAAACAGCCGGCCGAACAGGTGGGACTCGTTTCACTCGTCCCACCCTACATGTCGTCAGCAACTCACTGTTAAGGCACTGCCGTCGCGTCCTGAAACTGGTGTCGTCCACCTTATGCCGGCACACTGTTTGCATCCCTATTTGCAAACACCTTCTCTAAGAGGAGATCACCATGCCAGAGAAAAAAACACTCGAACGGGCACGGAAGGACAAACGCGAAGGGAAGTCGGCGTCTACGCAAGCGGGCGAGTTCGTGAAAGAAGAGATGCACCACATCCGTGAAGGAAAGCACGGAGCGCGTTCGGCTAAACAAGCCATTGCCATTGGTCTTTCGAAGGCGCGCCGGGCAGGCGTCGATTTGGCGCCCCCTGAGAAGGGAAAGACTAGCGAACGCACCCGCAAAAACGCCGAACGCGACGTGGAGCGCGGTCAGAGCAAGTCGAAAAGCAAGCCTTCCTCTCGCCGCTCGCGGGCCGTCGAAGGAGCGCTTAAGCGAGAAGGTCATGCGGCCGCCTCGCATCGCGCACTTTCCAAGCAGGCACACTCCGCCGCCCGCAACCGCACGGCCGCAGACCGCTCGCAGGCGGCCAAGAAGGCGGCCCGCACCAAAGGAAAGAAAGGCCGCTCGCAGGCCGCCCGCAAAGCCGCCCGGACCCGCAAGGCCCATCAAAGTTAGCGAACTTTCTGATTCGTAGAACCTGCCTTGACACCCGGCGAAAATTCGCGACAATCCCGCCCGCAATTCAACCAACCGGCGCACCGTCGGCGAGACCACCTCCGCCGAAAGGCGGTGCGCTCGACCGGCACGTCAACGGGAGGGCCTCGGAAGGCCATCCTCCAAAAACTTCGGCATAGAAGAGGCATGGAGGCCTCACGCTATGGATCGCACCGCCGCGCCACCGCGCGGATTAAGCTTGAGCTCGATTTTGCCCGAGGCCGCGCTGCCGTCGGGAGAAATCTTCGTTTCAAGCTGCTGTGCCGATTCGCGGGCTTGCCGACCCGGCGATCTCTTTGTCGCATTACCCGGCAGCCGCACTGATGGCCACGGCCACGTTCGCGAAGCCGTTGCCAAGGGCGCTCGCGCCGTGCTGGCCAGCCAACCGTTGAGCGAATGCCCGGTGCCTGTCTGTTATGTCGACGACGTGGCTGCGGCCTATGGGCACGTCTGCCAGGCGTTGGCCGGCCATCCTGCCCGGCAGTTGAAGACCATCGGCATCACAGGCACGAACGGCAAGACGACCACGAGCTACCTGATCGCGAGCGTGCTGGCTGCCGGCGGACACAGAACCGGTGTGCTTGGCACGCTGGGCTATTTCGACGGCGACGAATGGGGCGATGCCAACTGGACCACCCCGCCCCAAAACGTGTTGGCCGATTGGATGGCCCGCATGGTCGCCAACGGCTGCACTCACGCGGTGATGGAAGTTTCGAGCCACGCGCTGGCTCAACAACGGTTGGCCGCGGTCGATCTGGACGTGGCCTGTGTGACCAACGTTCGCCGCGACCACCTCGATTATCACGGCGCCTGGCGGACATACCGCGATGCAAAGGCCCGCATTTTTGACAATCTCACGCCTGAGGGGTTTGCCATCGTCAATGCCGACGACACTGCCGCCGAAGCATTGCTCGCCCACCTTGACGGCCCGGTGCTTTCCATCGGTATTGAGGGACCGGCGGAGATTACCGCCGTACCGGTGGAGCAATTCGCCAGCGAGCAGACCTTCTTGCTATGCGTCGGCGATGAGACGATTGCCGTGCGAACGCCGCTGATCGGCAACCACAATATTTTGAACTGCCTGATGGCGGCGGCGGTGGGCACCGTCTATGCGATCGACCTGCCGACGATCGTGGCCGGCTTGGAGGCAATCCAACGCGTGCCCGGCCGCTTGGAACGCGTCGAGTGCGGACAGCCGTTCGCAGTGTTCGTCGATTACGCACATACGCCCGACGCCTTGACGGCCAGCTTGAGCACATTGCGACAGGTCACCAGCGGTCGTCTGATCTGCGTTTTTGGCGCAGGCGGCGACCGCGACAAGTCAAAACGCGGCCCGATGGGAAGAGCGGTGGAATCGGCGGCCGACCTGGCCGTCGTCACCAGCGACAACCCGCGCCGCGAACGGCCCGAAGCCATTATCCAGCAGGTCGTCGCCGGCTTCGAGCGGCCCTCGACCGCGCAGACGATCGTCGATCGCCGAGCAGCGATCGGGTGGGCCTTGGAACAAGCTCAACCTGGTGATTGCGTGCTGATCGCCGGCAAAGGGCACGAGACATACCAAATTGTCGGCGACGAGCGATTGGATTTCGACGATCGCGAAATCGCCCGCCGCTGGCTGTACGAACAACCCGCACTGAATCGAGCTGCGTAGGTCAGGCATGCACCTTACCCTCCACGATCTAGAACGACTGACCGGCGGACGCTGGCTCAGCGTCGCCTTGTTGCCGCAGCAGCAGTCCGACGCTCCGCTGGGTCGCGTGGTGATCGACAGCCGCGATGTGACGCCGGGCGACGTCTTTTGGGCGTTGCCGGGCAAGCGGGTTAATGGATGTGATTTCGCGGAGCAGGCCTTTGAACGAGGCGCCAGCGGCGTGGTGTCGGAATCGATGGCTGTTTCGCCGCCGGTCGGTCGCTGGGCATTGGCAGTCGACGATGCACTGCGCGCGATGTGGCAAATGGCTGCCGAACAGCGTCGCCGGTTTGCCGGCCAGGTGATTGCCGTGACGGGCAGCGTCGGCAAAACGACGACCCGTGAGATGATCCACACCGTGCTCGCCTCACGCTACACCGGGCGGGCCAGTCAACGGAACTACAACAATCACATTGGCGTGCCCTTGTCGCTGATGTCGTGGGCACCGGACGACGACTATGCCGTGGTGGAGCTGGCCGCGAGCGCTCCAGGTGAGATCGCTGAATTGGCCGCGCTCACCCAGCCAAACGTGGGCGTGATCACGAAGATCGGTGAAGCGCACCTCGGAAGTTTCGGCAGCCACGAACGGATCGCTTTGTCGAAAGGTGAACTGCTCGGAGCGCTGCCCGCTGACGGGCTTGCCGTGCTCAATGGCGACGACGAGGTACTCCGGCGACTGGCGCGGGGGTTAACGACTGAAATCGTCTGGTTTGGTAAGGGAGCGGATTGCCAGGTCGTGGCAAGTGACGTGCGTAACGGCCACGGTTGTTTGTGCCTGTCGGTCGAGCAAACCAGCTTTCGCGTGCCCGTGTGGGGGCGGCATTATCTTGCGAGCGTGCTGGCGGCCATCGCGGTTGGTCGGGAGTGGGGGCTGCCGCTGGACGAGATCGCCGATTCCCTGGCCGAATTCCAAGCGCCGCCAATGCGCTGCCAGGTCGTGGAAATCAATGGCGCCAAGATCATCAATGATTGCTACAACTCCAGCCCGACCGCCATGCGGGCGGCACTCGACTTGTTACGCGAGTTCGACTCGCCAGGCAGACGGATCGTGGTCTGCGGCGACATGCGGGAGCTGGGCCCTGACGAGGTGCGTTGGCACAGAGAAATTGGCAATGAAGTCGTGACGCGCTGCGGGGCCGACCTGTTGCTGGCCTGCGGCGAGCAAGCAGAAGAGGTCGTCCGTGCCGCGCGGCGTTCGGGCATGCCCGATGAACGGACGCTGGCCTGCGACGATCCGCTCGAGGTCGCGGTGCGGTTGCGCGATTGGGTGCAGGCGGGCGACGTGGTGCTCGTCAAAGGTTCGCGGGCGTTGGGGATGGAACGGTTTGTGTCGGCGCTTGAGGCAACCTGTGCTTGAACGTGTAGGGTGGGCACGGCCCACGGAAAGGAACGCAATACATTCGAGAAGCTCCATCGTCAGCGTGCGGGTTTGCGGGAACCCAAGCGCTACCCTCCCTCCTGGGTTGGAGCCCAAGCTTGTTGGTCCAGCGGTCTCTGGGTCGGCCGCTCCGACAAGTGCTTCGCGATGGAGCTTCAATTACTGAGCGCCGGGGCGGCGTCTAACGCCGCTCCGGTTGCTCAGGGAACACCGTCGCCGCCGAGAGGGCCGTTGACCCTCTCGGCCGGCGGCCGGGGCGCTCGGCCTTGCAGTTCTACACACGTCGTAACGTATGACGCCGCGGCCCTGGTCCACCGCGCCGATGGGCTCGCAACCCTTTGGAGTGCGGCGATTTATCACCGCTTTAACTTGCGGCGGAGCCGCTTTCTTTATTGAGCGTCGGCTGGAGATCAAAAACCGGCACGACCAAAGAAAGGTCGCTCCGCGACCGACCAAAGCGGCGATAAATCGCCGCACTCCAAAGGCTGGTGCCACTTTCCCTAATCCCGATCATCAACTCTATGAGCGATGCCCTCTTGCTGTTGTTCGCAACAGCCATCGCATGTCTTCTGGTATCGATTGCGGGTGGCCGGGCGATCCATTTTTTGCGCCGCATTTGCCCTGAGCGGATCGACACAGCATCGCCACGGCTTGCGGGTTTGCACGCCACGAAAGCAGGCACGCCTTCGATGGGCGGACTGCTGATCTTTGGCGCCTGGCTGGCCGTCGTCGGTTTGGTTTGCGACTTTCGTCAACGCGGTGTCTTGACGGCGGTGGCCGCGACGTGCAGCTTTGCCGCACTGGGTGCGTGCGACGATCTGATCAAGGCCCGCGGCTGCCGCCGTGGCTTGAGCGCGCGAGCGAAACTGTCCGGTCAACTGGCGATTTCCGTCGCCGTAGTCCTCGGGGCGTTGGCAACCGGTGTGGTCGCAGCGCCCGTTCACTGGCTCATCTACGTGCCACTCGTTTCACTGTTGATCACGGGCATGTCGAACGCCGTCAACGTGACCGATGGCCTCGACGGCCTGGCCAGCGGCTGTGGCGCACTGGTCGCGATAGCCCTCACTGTGACGGCAGAACTTTTGCCTTCGTCGGACGCGTTCGAGCTTGGACGCAACCGGCAGGTCGCACTGCTGGCGGCGGTCCTTACCGGATCGCTGCTCGGCTTCGTGCGGTTCAACCGCTCGCCGGCGCGTGTCTTCATGGGCGATACCGGCTCGCTGCCGCTGGGTGGCTTGCTGGCGCTGCTGGCCGTCTTGCTGCAATGCGAAGCGTTGTTTCTCCTGATCGGCGGAGTTTTTCTAATCGAGTTAGGGAGCGTGGTCCTGCAAGTCACCTGGTACCGTAGCACAGGTCACCGTCTGTTCCGCTGCGCTCCCTTGCATCACCACTTCGAGTTTCTCGGCTGGCCTGAGCTGACGATCGTCCGACGCTTTTGGGCCGCAGCGGCGTGCTTCGCTGTCGCGGGATTGCTACTAGTAGCTTCAAACGACGTTCACGGGCACCGGCGAACTGGAGGCGTCAGCCTCCCGGTAAGCGCAATGTTAGGTAGGGTGCGACCAGCTCGCCTTGGCGAGCGCCGGCCCACAAATGACACTGTTGGTGGGCCAGTGCTCGCAAGCTCGCTTCTTCCACCCTACTCTTTGCAAGCAGGGCGATGACGATGTCTTCCCCCTGCATCGTCTTCACGGGTGGCGGCACGCTTGGTCACCTGTTCGCTGGAATGGCCGTAGCCGAAGCTTTGCGCGAAATAGCTCCTGACTCCGACATTCACTTTGTCGGACGAGGAAGCGCGAACGAGGGTCAACACGTCACCAGCGCGGGATACCAGTACCACTGCGTGCCATGCCATCCCTGGCCGCGCCGTCTGTGGAACGCGCCTCGCTTTCTGACCGCGAATCTCCGCGGCTTTGCCATAGCCAGAAGGTTGCTCGACCGTCTCGGCGCCGACGTCGTTGTAGGACTGGGCGGCTACTCGAGCGCGCCGGTGGCTCGCGCAGCCGTTTCGCGGCAGATACCTCTCGTCTTGCTCGAACAAAACGCGGTGCCGGGCCGCGTCACGCGCTGGCTTTCGCGCCATGCCTCGTGCGTCTGCACGTCGTTCGCAGCCTCTGGGTTGCGTTGTCGGCGCATTTTTCAAACAGGCAATCCAGTGCGCAGCGATTTCGCCGGGCACCGGCTCGCCGTTCCACGCGAGAAACTGCTGGTGATCACTGGCGGGAGTCTCGGCGCCGCTGCCCTCAACGCCGCTGTGCCGCAGGCGCTCGGGTACCTAAAGCGGCTCGTCGATGGCTGGCGCATCGTCCATCAGGCGGGCGAACGCGAGCTGCATTCGACGATCGAACGGTACCGCCGTTGTGCCATCGCAGCCGAGGTAACGGCGTTTGCCGATCTCGCTTCGCTATTACCGCGAGCCGGCCTGGCCGTCTGCCGGGCCGGCGGTTCCACCATCGCGGAACTGCAGGTGAGCGGCACGCCCGCCATTCTTTGTCCCTATCCACACGCCAGCGACGACCACCAACGGCACAATGCCGCCGCCCTGGGCGATGCCTGCCGGGTAGTGGAGCAGACGCCGCCCGGTTTTGCAGAGCGACTTGCTGACGAGCTCGCCCTGGCACTCAGCGACGAGCGATTGCGCGCCGAAATGTCGCGCGCCATGATTCGTCGATCGCGTCCCGGCGCCGCCCGCGACGTGGCTTCGTTGATTGAACGCGAAAACTTCGCCTTGACAACGCACTAATCCCGTTGGCGAGCCGCAGTGTATTTCAAATCGTCGAGATAGATACGCACGATCTGGCCGCCGATATTCGACGTAAACAGGCCGAAACGATCGAAGCTGCCGCCTTGCGATCGGATTCCTTCCTTCAACGGCAATGTGACGGATTCTTCGCCCAGGGTCACGCGAATGGCGCCGCGTCCGCCGCCTGCGGCGGGATCGTAAACCAGCGACCACTCGTAGGTGGTTGCCGGGCTCAGCACCGGGCCGCTCTGAGCTTGCGCGCGTGTGCCTGCCGCGGTGGCGAGCGAGGGGTGGAAATAATGCCCGACGCGCGTCGGCCCGCCGACGTGAATGCCCAAAAAATTGCCGGCTTCGGTCGGAGGCGTGTCTTGGTTCGTGCTATTGAACCAGCCAAGATACATGTCCGAATCGGGACCGCCCGAGCGGAGAATGACTTTGCCGCTGGCCTCCAACCGGTCGTCGAGCGATAAGTTTCTCACGCGGTCGGCATAATAGGCGTACTTGCCCGACCGCCAGAACGTGCCGCCGATTTCGCCCGGCTCACCGCCGGCATAGTTCGTTGGGCTGAAGCCAAAGTCATGAGCGCCCGCGACGTCTTTGGCCTGATAGGTAACCCGGTTGCCCGCGGCGTCCCACTGCGGATCGCGAGCAAACTCTTCCTCGTGGCCGTTAAATTGAAGGTCGTCGCAATAAATTTCGAGCGAGCCGCCCGGCTTCGTCATGTTCATCAATCCGAAGTGATCGAACGTCGTCCCATGTTTTTTAAAACCCTCCGTCAGATCGACGGTAAAGGTAGTCACGTCCGGGAAGTGTTGGTGGGCATGCTCCTTGTGCGCTGCGGGGATGTCGAGCTTGTCGAATGTGCCGGGTTGCGGTTCGTCGCCGTGAAGGGTGAACGTGAACCGGCCGCGGCCGTCGGCCGCCTCGGGATCGTAGTCGAGTTTCCAGGTGTAACGCGTGCCGTCGTTGCGAATCGGTGTGGGCCGGAATTTGCCGGGGATGAACGGCGTGATGAACGTACCGCAGCTCTGATTGCGGGTCGTGATGAGCCGCACCGCCAGGCGCACGCCGCTGTGCTCGCAGTCGAAATCGAGGCCCAGTGATCCGATGGGCCGGCCCGCCCCGCCTGGCTGCTCGGCCCGAAAGAACCCAAAAAAGACGCCGCCGCCCGGCGTGGTTTTCGTAAAGGCGAATGAGCCCGAGGCAGTCAGCTTCTCATCGAGCGAAAATGGGCCGACTTTCTGCGCGTAAAACGCTGGCTCCGACGCGCGAGTGACCAGACCGCCCAACTCGCCTTCCGCTTGCCCGGCGAAATTGGTCCGACTGTAGCCGAAGTTTTGCGCTACCGTGGGCCGATGTTCGGGCACGATGCGGTTGTGATGGCCCTCCCAGCCAGGTTCGGCGTCGAACCGCTCCGATTTGACCGTCTTCGCTTCATGGCCTGCCGCCGGTGATCCACACAATATCACAGCGGCAACAACCACGGACAGAATCGGCATTGAAATAATCTTGGCCACGGTCGCTCCTTGTTTTTCTTGACCGGACGAGCGGACGATTACACGATGGCTGGGCGGCTTGGATTATTGGTTCAAGTGGTCCGGTACACCAGGCAAGGTTTTGGCAAAAGGCAAATGGGCCCGAGGCCGTCAATTCGTCCTTTAGTGTTCGGCGACCAGTTCCACCGTGCTTCCTTCCGCACGGAGCGGCGACTGTTGAAAGCCCTCGGCCGGCACGTCGATTTGCGCGTGCAGCCAAGAATGACGGCCATCGCGCTCGACGGCATACCCAATCAGCCGGTGGGGCACGGTTTTGCCGGCGGCTGTAACGCGAATGCCGTTCACCGCTGAGACCCTCTCCCACCCCGCCGGCAACTCCACCCTGAACAAGGCCCGGTCGTTGAACGGCGCTTGGGGATTTAAGTCGTTGTAAAACGTGTCGGTGAACGTGCTCTTCAAGTCCGGATTGGAAACCGTCGCCTGAATCTTCAATCGGCCGCCCTCCTCGTGGCTGACGACAGAAAACGGTCCAGGTAAAAAGTGGTCGCAGACGATCAACGCCGGATCGCCGAAGAGGACGCGCGCGGCGGTCCCACGGAGCATGACGTCGGCCGGTGTGGTCGGCAAGGTCGCGCCGGGGGACAGAGGTTCCAAGTCGGGCAGCTTGCCGCCCGCGCCCAAGACCACGCCGTCGTAGGTGTGCTTGATCACGTCGCCCAGCGGGGCGCCCTCGCAGGCGAGATACTCCATTTCTTGATAGACGGGCATGCCATGGTCGGGGTGAAGCGCCGCAAGATAGCCGGCCACGTCCTTTTCCAGCATCCGCAGGCAAAACGAATCGTCGGGCTGGACGGTCTTCTCCACCGTCTCGCCGGTGGTTTGGTCGTACCAACGATACGTGACGCCGGTGTAACAAGCGCCGTTGAACACGACGCTGGGCGAAAGCTTCAGCCCCGGCAATTGAACCGCACGCAGGCCGTCGTCGATGCGATCGGGATGCCCGTGACCGCCGAAATGAACTAGCCCGGCGCCTTCCATCGACGCAAGCCGCTCGTCAGTAAAGCCGCTCTTGCCGTGCGAAATCGATCGTGCCGTAAACCGCTGGCCAAGGGCGTCGGGCAGCATCATGGCAGCGGGGAAGGTGTTGAACATGGCCGGCGGAGCCTGTTCCACGGGGCCCAGATTGTCGACGCAGGCGCCGGGAACGAGCAACTGGCCATTTGCCGCGCGTGCCATCCGGTCGACAAACGCCTCTGCCGCCTCCGGTCGTGCGGAAGTGACGAAGCCGGTGCGGACGTCGACAAACGGGTCGTCGTCGAGCTGCGCCGTCATCTTCAACCATTGCCAGGCGAAATTGACGTCCAGCTCCTCGGGCTGAATGAACACCAATGCGTATCGTGGCTGCTTTTTCTTCAATTCATCAAGCAAGGCGTCCAAGTGGTCCGGCTCAAATTCGAGTCTCTCGGCGCCAGCGTGCAGAGCCAGAGCTTTTTGGATCGCGGGCGCATACGCCTCTCTGGAGCGCTTTGTGGCCAGCACAACGTAAGGCCCTGCGGAATCGAGCTGCAGCCGTAGCGGTTCCTTCGGCGGCTTTGGTCGATTCATCCAAAAGAAAGCTGCCGCCGGCGCCAAAACCCCTACAAGCGCACCACCAAGACCGATGGCAAGCCCCAGTTTTGCACCGTGTGTCATGGCGCATCCCTAAGAGAGAACGCTGATGCTTTACTGCCGCGTAGACTAGCGATAGCGCTCACGAGTGTCAAACATTTGTCGCTGACTTTTTGCTCGTGGGTGGTTTCCGAATAGTGAGCTTGGTCCGACAGGGCGAGTTCTATCCGTAGGGTGGTACATGTGAGCTTGCGCGCACCGGCCCACCATTTTCGGCACTCGTGGTGGACCGGCGCTCGCTCCGCCCACTTGTCCCACCCTACTAGCCGCTAGCCAGCGGGGGACGGGGAGTTATAATGAAAGGCTATCGGCCTGAAAATAGTTGACAAATCCGATGCGGAGCCGATAGAGTTACGTTAACAGGCAAATCCAATCGCCGCTTGTGTGACCTTTCTTGGCCGTTTCCCGGCCAGCGGCGCTGGATTAAAATGGATGCGATCCTGAACGAACCGGATCGATCCGCAAAACGGACAGAGCGAAGGAAATCCGCCCATGGCGAAAAGTGACGCCGTTTGGGGCATCGACATTGGTCAGTGCGCTCTCAAAGCGCTGCGCTGCCGGCCCCACGAAGAAACCTCGAAAATCACCGCCGAGGCCTTCGATTACATTGAATATCCAAAGATTCTCAGCCAGCCCGACGTCGACCCCGTGGAGCTGGTGCGCGACGCCCTCAAGCAGTTTCTCTCGCGCAACAGTGTGCGCGGCGACCGGGTGGTGGTGTCGGTGAGCGGCCAAAGCGGACTGGCGCGGTTCATCAAGCTGCCGCCGGTCGAAGCCAAGAAGATTCCCGACATCGTCAAATACGAGGCGCGGCAGCAGATTCCCTTCGCCCTGGAAGACGTGGTCTGGGACTTTCAGACGATGGTCGGCGGCACGATCATCGAAGGCTTCGCCATGGAGACCGAGGTGGGCTTGTTCGCCATGAAGCGCGACCAGGTCTACCGGGCGCTCAAGCCGTTTAACGAGGCGGGCATCGAGGTCGACATCGTACAGCTCACACCGCTGGCGCTGTACAACTTCGTGGCTTTCGACCAGATGGAAAACCTGCCGCCGCCGGAAGAGTACGACGCCGAGAGCCCGCCCGAATCGGTGATCCTCATTTCGCTGGGCACCGACACGACCGACCTGGTCGTGACCAACGGCTTCCGTGTGTGGCAGCGCAACATTCCCATCGGCGGCAATCATTTCACCAAAGCGCTCACCAAGGAATTGAAGCTGACCTTCGCTTCGGCCGAGCACTTAAAGCGAAACGCGACGCAGGCGGAAGATCCCAAGGCGTTGTTCCAGGCGATGCGGCCGGTATTCAACGATCTCTTGACCGAGGTGCAACGCTCGATCAGCTTCTTCAGCAATCTCGATCGCAAAGCCAAGATCAGCCGTGCCGTGGCCTTGGGCAACGCCATGAAGTTGCCCGGCTTGCAACGCTACCTCGCGCAGAACCTGGGCTTCGACCTGACGCGGCTCGAGGTGTTCCGCGGGCTGACGGGCTCGGCGGTGGTCGATGCTCCGGCCTTTAAAGAGAACGTGCCGGCGTTCGGAGTTTGCTACGGTCTGTGCCTGCAAGCGCTGCGCGAAACGCGCGTGCAAACCAACCTGTTGCCACGCGAAATCCTGCAAGACCGCATGATCCGCGAGAAGCGTCCGTGGGCGGTGGGGGCCGCGGCGGCGCTGTTGTTGGGTTGCGGCGTGAGTTACTTCATGCACTGGATCGCCGCCCGGTCGGTGGCCATGGAAAACGGCTGGAAAGCGCCGGTCGATGCCGCGGCCGCCGTCGTGAAGAAAGTAAGCGAATATCGCACGCAATTCGACGGGGCCAAGCAAAAGTACGCTAAGACGACGCAGATTGGCGAGGGTTTTATCCAGAACGTCGTGGGGCGCGACATTTGGCTGAAACTGATGAAGGCCATTCATCTCTGCTTGCCGCACACCCCGCCAAACCAAGAACGTCCCGCCGAAATCACGCAACGCAACGAGTTGAACGTCGAGCGCATCACCTGCGTCTACTACCCCGAGCTGGAAACCTGGTGGTCGGGTGTCAAGGAATTCGACAAACCTCTGTCGCAATTGACCGGCGAGACGGCTGTGTCCGCAGTCGCAGGAGCACCGGCACAAGGAGCACCGGCACAAGGAGCACCCGCACAAGGGGCACCGGCACAAGGAGCGCCCGCGGCCCCGGCCGAGCCGCCGAAAGGGCCGGGCTGGGTGTTTGAGATCA
Organism: Pirellulales bacterium; assembly: GCA_035694685.1. Taxonomy (GTDB): domain Bacteria; phylum Planctomycetota; class Planctomycetia; order Pirellulales; family JAICIG01; genus DASSFG01. The sequence goes on along the minus strand of DASSFG010000611.1, from coordinate 4,608 downwards.
AAGGCTACCATTACCACAACCCGAAAGGCGGCCGAGATTTTGGCGAAACGTTCGTCGCCCGCACGTTGTTGAAAAACTTGCTCCAAGACGAGGTTCCGATCCCGAAGCATGAGCAATGGCCGGGTGGCCCAACGACGTTTCCACTCAAGAAACTGGGGATCGGCCATCCCGTGTTGATTACCGAAAAAAGCGTGGATTGGGGTCACACACTGTCGGTTGACGACGTCGAGGAAGAAACGGCTAAGCCGGGCGACGCAAAGGCGGCTGACAAGAAAACGCCATCCAGATCGAACCGTCCCACGACTGGGCCGGGTGGGCCGATGGGGCCAGCCGGCATGGGCAACGCCCAGGCGAAAAAGAAGGAGATCGCTGCCCCGCGATATGACTTTGTCGTGCAGTTTTGCTGGCAAGTGCCGCCGCCTGACACGATGGTCGAACTGACCTCGATCTATCCCGGCGCCGCCGAACCCGCCGGCGCCTTCGTCGCAGAACCGGCCGAGGGTGCGGCCGCGCCAACGGATGAGTCGGCTGAGCCCGAGGATGCCGCGGGAGCGCCTCCGGACAAGAATGAAGCGGGCGCTGCGGCCGGCGAAAACAGTCCGCCCGCGAATGCCACCAATGCCACGACAGGCCAGGAGAATTAGCTATGGACCAGGTCAAAGTCTATGCGGGCGTCGCCAAGAAGCACCATTTCTGGATTCTGTTTGCCATCGTGGTGATCGTGGCCATCGTCGTCTGGTCGAAGGCCTCAAGCAGCCTGGCGACCAAGTACGAAAGCGAAAAGCGGACGATTACCGGTGCACAAGATTCAGTTTCGAAGCTCGGCAGCTCCGAACAGGTCAATCCCAAGTTCACCACCAAGGTCGAGTCGCTGCACGAAGGGCTCAAAAACCAGGTCTTCGAGGCGTGGCAGAAGTTATATGAACGACAAGATGCCATGTTCGCGTGGCCGGATCTGTCGGAGTTCGACGTCAACGTCGATCTGAAGAAACTCGGCGCCGAGGAGGAGATTCCGAATTACATCCGGGTCGTCTACAACGAAAACGTCTCCCGTCAACAATGGCGAGAGCTGCTTGAGGCCGTCAAGCTCCGCCGACCGAAGGAGAAGCAGGAGCGGAGCGAGGATTCTGACGAAGACGAGGGACCACGTGCGGTGGAATACGAGGGGCTCGTCGTTTGGAGAGAGGCCCTCCGCGACGCGATCATTTCTCGCTACTACACGTTGAACGCCACCCCGTCAACGACGCGCATCCGGCTAGCACAGGAAGATTACTGGTTGTTCCAAGCACTGATTGAGGTGGTGAACACGGTCAACGCCGGCGCCGAAGATTCGCTCAAAGCGCCGATCAAAGAGATACAGACCCTGGACGTCGCCCAATGGGCAATTGCTGCCTCACTGGAATCGGGGGCGCCCATCTGGACTAAGGATTCAAAGTCGTCGGGCAATTCGTCGTCCGGTATGACAGGCCCGCCGGGCGGTTTGGCTCCGGCTGCGCAGACAATGTCTTCCTCGGGTGCTGCCGGGGCTAACGGAGCAAACGCTGCTTCCGGATCAGGCGGGGCGGCGGCATCAGGCGGGCCGGCGACGCCGTCAGAAAACGATAATGAGTGGCTGGCCGATCGCTACCTGGACGACAAGGGCCAACCGCTGCCAGCCGGGGCTACGCAACCGTTTGCCGAGTTCAAACAGGTGTTCGTTTACATGCGCTTTATCATGGACCAGCGCCGCATTCCCAATCTCGTGGCTGCTTGTGCCAATGCGCGTCTGCCGATCGAAACGCGTCAGCTCCGAGTGCGAATCATCAAGACCGACGATGGTGACAGCCTCTTTTCAGGCGGGTCAGGCGGGTCGTCGATGAATATGGGCGGAATGGCGGGCGGCGCGATGGGCGGCGGCATGATGTCGGGAGGCGCAATGAACGGCGGTATGATGCCGGGCGGCGCAATGAACGGTGGCATGACGTCGGGTGGCGCAATGAATGGCGGCATGACGTCGGGCGGCCCAATGAACGGCGGTATGACGCCGGGCGGCGATCAGTCCGGCGGCGCCTTTGGTGGAGCTGCGGGTTTTGGAGGTTTGACAGCGGGGCTGCAAGAGGGAGGCGTCGAAACGACCACCTTCGATGCCTTGGTCGAGCTCAGCGGGGTAATTTATCTTTACACACCGCCCGACTTGGCTAAGCTGGGCAGCGGAGCGGCCGGTTCTCCCGAAAAGCGGTCTTTCGGAGTCCCCACGAAGCCCGTGCATCCGCCCGGCAGTTCGTCTAGTGGAGGCGGGATGACCAGTATGGGCATGAGCAGCGGCGGCCCGGGAAGGTAGTTTGGGTCGGTGCCGCGCAGCGGCGAGCATCTTTTCTTCAGGCGTGAAAGCGTTAACGGCCGGCAGAGAACAGGAGCCAGTTTATGAAGGCAAAAGTCAAATTCGATTCGGCGCAGCTCAAGGGGTTCTTGCTACACCACGGAGAGAAGCTCATCTTCGGCGGCTTTGTGGTCGCCTTTCTACTGATCTCGTGGTCGGCCTTCAAACTCAAACCCTACGAGAAAACGCCCGCCGACCTGAAAAAATTGGCTGACGACATGTCGCAAAAGGTCGAAGGCAAAACGCCGCCGGAGCAATTCACCGATTTGCCGAACGTGCCGAACTTCACCAAAAACCTGGGCGCCGGGGGCCCAGCGCAGGTCAATCCCGCGTTTTACGAGGTCAAGGCCCTCAACCTTCCCTATGAAGAGCGCCAGGAGCGTCGCCGGGAGCCGAAGTTTTTCGCGTTGGAAGAGCCGCTGGCGTTTCCGGGCTACGGTGGCATCGCCATCGGCGAAGAAGGCCGAGTCACGCGCGTGGCTACCACCTTTGGCAGCGGAATGACGAACGACGCCGGGTCCGGCATGAGCGGGAGTTACGGCATGGATATGATGGGCGCGCAAGCCGGCCTGGAAGAAATGCAGCGGCAGCAGCAGCAACAGCAACAAGCCGCCATGAGCACGCAGAACCAGTCGTCGATGATGGGATCGTACGGCAACATGGGCGCGGGGGCCCGCGGTGGGCGCCGTAATGCGCGGCGTCCTGCCAAGAATGCCACCGTCAAACCCCAACAGCCGAAACCAATCGCACGGCCCAAACCGCAAACCACCGAAAAGATTGTCATCAGCAGTACGCCCCCTAATGCGAAAGTGGAGGGACGCTACTGGGTGTGCCTGGTGGGAGCGGTGCCCTATTGGAAGCAACTCAACGAATATCAGACGACGTTCCGCGATGCCCGCTATTACGACGTCAAGCAAGATTATCCTCGATATGCGTTTCCAATCATCGAACGGGCGGAGGTCGATGGTTCCCAGGTTGGCGAGTGGGAGGAGCTCAACGTCGACTTGGCGATGGACGATCTGCTCAAATGGGCGGCGGAGTATCCCGAGGTGGCCGACAAGCAAATCCTCGATCCGTATTTGACTGAACCGCTGCCGCCCTTGGTGTTTGCCAATCACGATAAAGAAAAGGTCAGCCACCCCGCTCTGAAGCCCACCGAACCGAAGAAGGTCGATCCTGAAGAGGGCAAGAAAAAGGTCAGGGTAAGAGACCTGACCGGTACGACGGCGCGTAATCGCAACTCCGGAAATCCGGGCATGTCGGGCGCGGCGCCGGGCATGGGACCAGGTTATGGGGGCCAAGGTGCGTACGGCGGCTATGGGAACCAGATGAACGGTCCCCAAGGACCGCTGGTTGAACGCCGACTGTTCCGCTTTTTCGACTTCACCGTCGATCCGGGCAAAACCTATCGCTATCGAGTCAAGCTGGTGTTGAGGAACCCGAACCTTGGAGTTCCGCCACGCTTTCTGGATAATTACGACTTCGCCAAGGGCGAAACGCGTGAAAGCGATTGGTCGCCGCCCTCGCCCGCCGTCACGGTGATCGCAGGCAACCGCTTGTTGGCGGGCGGAGTCACGCCCGGCCGCAATGAACCCACCGCAAAGATCTTGGCCAAACTCTTCGACGCCAAGCTGGCGGCGGAGATCCGCCGCATCTTCGACATCAGCCGCGGCTCGGTGCTCAACGAGCTGGGCGCCAAAATCGGCTTGCCAAAGGGAAGCGGACAACCGAACGACAGGGAAGCCGCTTCTCTCGACTTTGAAACCAACGCCGTCGTGCTCGACATGTTCGGAGGCGACAAGATACCGGGTGCCCGTTCCCGCGATCCGCGGGCCGAGCAGCCGAGAATTCCGGGTCACATCCTCGTGCTCGACAACGACGGCGACCTGCGGACGCTGGTTCAATCCACCGACGCGGGAATGTACGAGACGGAAGCCGAAGAAGCCCGTAACCAGGCGCCGCCCGGCGAAGGCGACAAGAAACCAGGCGGAGCAAACTCTCCCCCTGCGGACGGTTTCTTCAACTTCGATGCCATCGACGACGGTAAGAAACCGAAGGGTCGCCGCTAGCCAGCGATCCGGCAATTCCTAAGGGTCCATCCGACGCTTGCAGCCGAGCTTGCATCAATGTAGATTGATGCAAGTTTCGGTTGCCTTTTTCTAATGCACAAAGGAAAGTCGATCATGCTCAGCTCGTGGAAGAATGTCTTGTGGGCCGTGATAGGCGTGGTTAGCACCTGTTCTTTCGCT
>DASSFG010000610.1:0-6667 GCA_035694685.1 Pirellulales bacterium | reverse complement strand
CGGTCGACCGGCTCGCCGGAGAAAACCTCTCTTGGGCCTTTCCCACACAGGGGCCGCCGATTGAAGACGCCGCGGCCCAACTGCGGCGCTATCACGAAAAGCTGGTCGCCTTTCGTCCCGATTATCTGCGCGGATATCCCGTGCAGGACCTCACCAAGCGAACCAAAGTCGATCCGATCATCAAGCCGACCCCGATCCCGCAGATCGTTCAGGTCACGCCCCATCTCTATAAGTTCGGTGACACGCTCGCCGGCAAGAACTTCGCCATCATTATTTCCGACGGCGGTCGGGGGCTCTTGCTCGATTGCGGTCTTTTCCCCGAGCAACTGTTGCACGATTTGGTCCGCGACATGCAGACGCACCTCGGCCTGAAAGCAATCGACGCGCTCTGGATCAATCACATGCACGGCGACCACTTCACGCTCGGCGCCGAACTGAAGCGCCGCTTCGGCGTGAAAATCTGGACCCTCGACCGCATCGTGGACAAAGTCGAGAACCCGTTGCGTTATGATTATTGCGCCCTGATTACCGCCTATAATCCGGCCTACGAAGGACTGCAGGTCGATCGTCCGCTCCGCGACGGCGAGATCGTTGACTGGGAAGGTTACCAACTGCACATCGACTGGATGCCCGGCCAGACCGAGTTCGGCAATTGCCTGTGGCTCGAGCTCGACGGCAAGCGCATCGCCTTCACGGGCGACAATCTGTTCGGCGACCCGTCCGACGCGGCACAAAATGGTCATGAAGCCGTCGTGGCGCGAAACAGCGCCATTTTCGAGGAGGGCTATTTGCTTGGCAGCAGCTATCTGCGGAAGCTCAACCCCGACATCATCATGGGGGCGCACAACGTGCTCATGACCAATCCGGCCGCCTTCATCGAGCGCTATCACGAATGGTCGAAGCGGATCATCGCCGACTACAAAAATCTGATCCCCGACGAAAACTACGAGTATGGCTTCGATCCGTTTTGGGTGTCGGCTTATCCTTATCGAGTCGATCTCCAACAACATCGCTCACAGAAAGTCGCCATCACGGTGCGCAACTTCCGCGACCGGCCACAACATCATCTCGTTCGCCTCAGGTTGCCCGCAGGCATCACGGCCGAGCCCGAGGTTTTGGAGGGCGACGTTGAGCCCAAATCTCGTCAAACTTTCCAGGTGAAACTGACTGCCGATCCGGCGCAAATATCCGCCGGGCTGCAAATCGTGCCCCTGGACATTACCCTCGATGGCGTCCATAAAGGAGAACTTTTCGACTTCCTCCTCCAAGCCGCGCCTCTGGCGGAGTAACGACATCGCATCGGATCTGCCACCGCCGATCCGACCTACCAATCAAGGACTTGTCCAATCCTCTACAAATAAGCCGGGCACCTGACGGAAGTGGCGAAGGTTTCGGCTGAGTAGTGTCGAATCCGTAGCGATCACTTGCGGCCGAAATAGAGCCAAAGGACAATTTGGAGCGTGGCGATGAGAGCGACCCAATGGAACGTGATTGGATTGGTGGCTGTGACTGTGTTGGCAGTCGCCGCCTTCGCCGCTTATCACGTTTATCTGCGCGGCTTGATGCTCGATACCGGCCTGCGGCTGGGCGCCGTGCGGCCGGGGAACACGGTTTACCGTATCGTGCCGCTCTACGTGCATTGGCGGCCCAGATTAAAAACCGGCCTGCTGATTGCCACTGCGGTGACGGGCGGCTTTATCTGGTGGCTGCGCCGCGCGCTCGCCATGTGTGAGGCGGCCGCCGACGTGGGCCGAGCTTCCCGGTCCGCCTTGGGTGAGCCACGCCGGGCGAAAAACGGCCGCGCCGGTTTTGCCGCGGCCCTCGTGGTATGGCAAGCCGCAATTGCCGTGTCGGTGGCCTTGATTGACGGCGGCCTCGACACGCTGTGGGAACCGTATCGGCAGTACGTTAAGAGCGACTACATCGGCGCGGTGGACCGCATCCAGTCGCCTAGCGACTTCTTGAGAGATTATCCGCAATTGATGCCCGAACTGCCGCTGCACTGCCGGCATCACCCACCGGGCGGACCGCTTGTGCTGTGGCTGGTGGCAAAGGCGTTTGCACCCGGGCCGTTTGCGGCGTCGCTGGTGACGATTCTCTTCGGCAGCCTGGCGGCGCCGGCGGTGTATCTGCTGGCTCGCGAAGTTCTGGACGAAGCGCCGGCGCGTCTGGCAGCCACGCTCTTTCTGCTTGCGCCCAACGTCGTCTGTTACACCGCCACGTGCATGGACGCGGTATTCATGACGCCGCTGGTATGGACGTTCTACTTTATCTGGCGCGGGCGGAACTGCCGGCCTGTGGCCCACGGTCTGGCCGCCGGCACGACGGCCTGGTTGGCGGCCATGTGTACGTTTTCGGCCTCGTTCGTCGCCTTGTGGTCGGTGGTGGTCGTCGCCTTGACCGTCATGGGCGACAGGTGCCGGCTACGGAAGACCGTGACAACGTTGTCGGCCGCAGCGCTCGCCGCGGCGCTGTTGTATGCGGCGCTTGTCTTCTGGTCGGGCTATGAACCGCTGGCAGTGTTACGCCAGGCGTTCGCGGGACAGGCCGAGGTGATGAAAGGCCGCGGGCATAGCTCGCTGCGCCAATCCCTGCACTTTGCGGCGACCAATCTGGCAGCGTTCCTGTTCTGCTCGGGCGTGCCGGTGGTTTGGCTCTGGATAGGCCAAACCGTGCGCGACTTGCGCTCGCGCACGGCCAGCGGCGCGCGTTGGCTGCTGCTCAGTTTTTGCCTGACGCTGATGTTGGTCGACCTGGCGCCGCTGTACACGCTCGAAACGGAACGCATCTGGATTTTCCTAGTCGGTTTTTTGGCCATTGGCGCCGCCGCGCGGCTGGCGCGACTCGAAACATCACTGGCCGCTTCGCCGCTGGTGCTGGCGACTCTCATCATCGAGACCAGTCAGACCATAGGAATGGAGGCGCTGTTCGATTGGCGGTGGTGAGTTTTGTCAGGGTTAGCAATGGGGGGTTGGCCATCTGCAGGGAACGCCCTCCGTGGCACGGAGGCGTTCCCTACAGAATCCCCAAACTGGGCTTTCAGCTATAACGACGCACTACTCTGATAGGTGGCATAAACCCCACCCGAAAATTTTTTCAGAAAATGCTTGCAATCGTCGGCAGCCTTGTTAAATTAACAGCCGTTGGTCCGCCTCAGGTTCCTGCCCCGCCTGCGGCGAGACCCCAGTTAGTGGCTCGCGTAGGTACCTGCCCCGCCTACGCGGGCCTTTTTCTTGCGCCTGTCGATGTCTGACGTCCGTTACTTTGTCTTCGATATCGAAAGCGTCGCCGACGGCGAGCTCGTGTCGCGGCTGCGCTATCCGGGCGAGCAGCTCGCCGCGGCCACGGCCGTGGCCCGCTATCGCGCCGAACTATTGGCGAAGTTCGAAAGCGATTTCATTCCTTATACCTATCAGGTTCCCACGTCGCTGGCCATCGCCAAGGTGGCGGCCGATTATCGGTTGATCGACCTGGTGGCACTCGACGAGCCAAGCTTCAGGCCACACGTGATCACCGAGAATTTCTGGCGTGGCTGGGAGCGCTACGGCCGCCCTACGTTGGTGAGCTTCAACGGCCGCTCGTTCGACGTGCCGCTGCTGGAGCTGGCCGCCTTTCGCTATGGCATTGGGTTGGCCGGCTGGTTCAATCTCAACGCCAAAACGTACGACCAGCCGCGTAATCGCTACAACTTCGAGGGACACCTCGACCTGCAGGAGCTACTCACCAATTTCGGTTCGACGCGCTTCAACGGCGGGCTGAACCTGGCGGCCAACCTGCTCGGCAAGCCCGGCAAGATGGACGTGCAGGGCCACATGGTGCAAGACATGTACGAAGCCGGCAAGCTCGGCGAGATCAACGACTACTGCCGTTGCGACGTGCTCGACACCTATTTTGTCTTTTTGCGCACGCGTGTGCTCGTGGGGCAAATTACGCTCGACGACGAGCAGAAGCTGATCGCGGCCACCAAGAGCTGGCTGGAAGAGCGTGCCGGCGACGTCGCCGCCTATCGACTTTATCTCGACCGCTGGGGCGACTGGCACAACCCGTGGTAAGGACCGCTCATTGGCCTTTCGCCGAACGCCGCGGGCGCGAGGGAGCCTTGCGCTCGACACTCTTCAATCGAGCCAAATCCTCGGCGTTGGCCAGGGTCAACGATTCGAACTCGTCAACTAGGGCGTTCAGCTCGGCGTCTTCCTCGGAGGTCAGGGGCCCGGCATTTGCCTTGAGCAACAGCTCCGACATCCGCTTTGCCTTTCGCCGGGGCATTCGTTGCACCGGCCGCTCGGGCGACGTCGACGATTCCAATCGCGTCATTTCGCGTCGCAGCCGCTTTCTCTCCGCCGGCGAGAGTTGCTCTACGGCGCTCAGAATCTGTTCAAGCGTTAGATCAACTGTTGCCATTCCAAGTCTCAATGATGAACCAATAGCATCAGGAGCTTAGCTGCCATTCCAAGAACTAAGGGCGCCACAAAAGGCAGTATACCAAGAGTTTGGCAGGGGTGGCTACCTGATTGACGGCGGTACGCTATGAATCGAGTGGCGTCTTGCAGCGCGGGCACTCGTGGCAGACGCACGCCGTAGTGACGGCATCCCATTCTCGCTTGGGAACGCTCTGGTCAAAGCGTCCGATCTTCCAGCCGTACTTCTCCTTGAGCCCGGTTACAAATCCGCCGGGCATGAATCCACGAAGCAGAATGACGCCGCATTTTTGACAGCGCGGAAATTCAGACGGGTCTGGCAGATCATCCATGCTGGCCATTAGACAGCGCCAGGGCGATCGGGCCAAGACGCCACAACGGATCCTGGACGTGTTCCGCCCGGCATGATTAGCCATACCCACTTCTTCAGACACCGCCAAAACAATCACTTGTTCCGGTTTCCATTTGACTCCGGCTGAGAAAGTCATCGATACCGGCGCCGCGGCCCATCACCGAAAATCGCTCGATATGCCCCCCGCGGCTGGAACGTAGCACTTGGTGACGTAGTCGGTCACCATGCGGTTGGCGTTAAAACGCCAACCAAGCGTGCGAATGGCGCGCTTCATGCGCGCAATCCAGTCACGCGGCAAACCGTCGCGGTCGCGCGTGTAATAGCAGGGGATGACTTCGTCGCAGAGCACGCGAAACAGCGATTCGCCGTCGCGGCGGTCGCAGACCTGCGTGTCGGTGTGCGTGAAGCCCTCGCCAATGGCAAAGCCGTTGTTTCCCTCGTAGGCTTCGGCCCACCAACCGTCCAAGATCGACAGGTTCAAGCCGCCGTTGAGCACCACCTTTTGGCCGCTCGTGCCCGAAGCCTCCAGCGGCCGGCGCGGATTGTTGAGCCAAACGTCGACGCCTTGGACGAAGTGGCGGCAGGTGTTGATGTCGTAGTCTTCCACAAACAACAGCTTGCCGGCAAAGCGAGGGTCGTGCGCCAAGCGTGCAATGCGCTGCAAAATTTGCTTGCCCGGCTGATCGTGCGGGTGCGCCTTGCCGGCAAACACGAATTGCAGCGGCGTGCGGGCATTGCCGGCCAATTCGGCGATCCGCTCGATGTCGGCAAACAGCAAGTCGGCCCGCTTATACGTGGCGAACCGCCGCGCGAAACCGATCGTCAGGGCGTCCATGCTCAGCGAGCGGGCCAGGAGCGAGACGTGGGCCACCGGCTCGCCGCGGCGCCGCGCCTCGCGCGATGCCCGGCGGCGGACGAACTCGATCAGCCGCGACTTGAGCGCCTGGTGCGTCTCCCACAGTTCCGCGTCGCTGACGTCGTCGATTTTTTCCCAGGTCTGCGGTTCGCCGCTTTCGCGCACCCAGTTGGGGCCGAGATGGCGGTCGTAAAGCTCGTGCATGGGGGGCGCCAGCCAGGTGAAAACGTGAACGCCGTTGGTGATATGGCCAATCGGCACTTCGTCTTCCGTGCGCGTCTGGAAGAGCGGCTTCCACATTTCGCGCGACACCTGGCCGTGCAGGCACGAGACGGCGTTGGCCCGCCGCGAGGCCTTGAGGGCCAGCACCGTCATGCAAAACTCTTCGCCCAGGTTGTAGGGATCGACGCGGCCCAGCCCCAGCAGCGCTTCGAGCGAAAGGCCCAGCCGGTCGCGTAGCGGGCCAAGGTGCTCTTCGATCAGCTCCGGCGAGAAGCGGTCGTGGCCGGCGGGCACCGGCGTGTGCGTGGTAAACACGACCTGTTGGGCCACGCGACGCAACGCTTGCTCAAAATTAATCGCCTCCATGGCCATGCGGTGGTGGATGACCTCCAGCGCCGCAAACGCGCTGTGTCCCTCGTTGAGGTGCAGCACGCTGGGTGAGATGCCCAAGGCCCGCAGCGCCTTCACGCCGCCGACGCCCAGAAGCAACTCCTGGCGGATGCGGGTGCGGTGGCCGCCGCCGTATAGCCGGGCCATTAGCTCGCGGTCTTCCGGACGATTGCCATCGACGTTCGCGTCGAGCAAGTAGAGCGTGTTGCGCCCGACAGTCAACTTCCACACCTGGGCGTGGATTGGTCCTTGCCGCGTTTCGACGTGGACCAACAGCGGCTGTCCCGAGCGGTTCCGGGCCGGCTCGACGGGCAAGCGGCGAGGTTCGTTGCTGATGTATTCTTCGTGCTGCCAACCTTGCAAGTCGAGCCGCTGGTTGAAATAGCCTTCGCCATAGAACAGACCGACCCCGACTAGCGGAATGCCCAA
>DASSFG010000609.1:0-2545 GCA_035694685.1 Pirellulales bacterium | reverse complement strand
GACCGCGCGCAGCCAACACCCAGGCGGCGTGCATACCCTTTTCCTCGACGGGGCGGTCCGGTTTGTCCGCGATGAGGTCGATCGTGGCCTTTGGCACGCTATGCACTCGCGCGAGACGCCGGCGGATTTGCTCGCTGATCTCGATTCGGCCGTTGATGAAGTTCAACCTCCACCCGACGCCCGAGACCGCAGCGTTGCGGCGCGCGAGCCAGAATTGGGCGATCGCTTGACGAACTCGATCGGGATGCGCTTCGTTGGTATCCCGCGAGGAACATTCACAATGGGCGTTAAGGACCGAGGAAACAGCCTGCGACCGCCGCCTGGATGCCCACCGCACGAAGTGACGATTACCCGTGGCTTTTGGCTTGGTGAATGCGAAGCGACGCAGGGCCAGTTCCAGGAGATCATGGGCCGCAACCCAAGCGCTTACTCGGCAGCCGCAAGGGCAGCAGAAAGCGCCAACGATTTTCCGGTCGAACAGGTCACCTGGCACGATGCGGTGGCTTTTTGCGAGCGATTGTCGGACCGAGAGCAGGAAAAGGCGGCTGGCCGCTCCTATCGCTTGCCCACCGAGGCCGAGTGGGAATACGCTTGCCGATCGGGCACCAGCGAACCGTACACGTGGAGCGCGCAACGGGCGGCCGACGACAATTCAGGCGATGCGGCCGGCATTGAGCCACCGCTGCCGGTGACCAAGGTCGGCAGCTATCGTCCGAATTCGCTCGGTCTGTATGATATGCGCGGCAATGTTTGGGAGTGGTGCGGCGATTGGTTCGATCGCACGTATTATCTGTGTAGCCCCAAGAGCGATCCACAAGGACCGGCGACGGGGTATCTTAAAGTCGTCCGCGGGGGCGACTGGATTTTTGTGGGAGAGATTTGTCCGATCAACTATCCCATCATGTCGCCGTCGCAAGCCAGCCCCTTCGTTGGCTTTCGAGTCGTCTGCGAGGTATCGTCGGACGAATGAGCCGAGTTATCGAGCTAATTGAAACAGCACCGGCTGAGCGGAGCTGCGGCCGATCACCGCGTCGTCGGGGCCGATGCCGGGCCCGACGTATCCGTGGCGGTTCATGAAGATGTGGTCGTCATTGCCGCCGACACGGCATTGGTTCAAGAAGGCGACGTGCCCGTCTTCAAAGAGGACGTTTTGACCGCACGCATCGTGACTGGCGCCGCCGCTTCCCACCGGAAGTGCGGCTTGCGAGTGAGCCATCGACTCCTCCGGTGCGTCGGCCATTAGCGCGAAAAACGGCCGCCCCGCGTTTCGATGCGCGTGATAGCCGCCGTCAGCCACATAGCCGAAGGTGTAGCCATAGCTTCCGCCCATCATCCGCCACAGACCGGCCAGCCGCGATTGGGGAGCTTGCCGCAATTCTTCAACGGTCGGCACCACGAACTGCTCACACTCCTCGGCCAACGGTGAAGCCGGGCAAATGAGCACGGCCGGGTCGTCGAGCAGCCCGAGGTCTCGCAAGAGCGGGGCGTAAATGCCCGCCGCCGCCAACCGGCCATGCTCGGGCACCAGCGGAAAGTAACCGCCGTGAAAGTCGCTGTAGTTGTCGAGCGCCACGCCGATGGCTCGCAAATTATTCTGGCACGCCGCGCGGCGAGCGTTGAAGCGGCTGTTGGCGATGGCGGGAAACAGCAGCATGCACGCGGCGATAAAAATGCCGCTGCCCACCAGCATGTCGGGCAAGCGCCAGCCGGTATTTGCCCCGGCGAAATGTTCCGTCGGTCCGCGGGAGGTCAGTGCCCCACACGGGGCGTGTGAGGCCGTCGTTGCCGCGCGGGCGGCCACCAAGGTACACGTTCGGCCAGCGAGGCCCGCGGGAGGTTCGTAGGGGCCGCCGTCGTCGAGCAGGTCGAGTTTTTCTCGCAGGCAGGCCAGGTCATGTTCGAGCGAGCCCGCATCTTCTACGCAAGCTTCGCCTGGCGACGATTGGTCCACGCGAGATTGCCACAGCCGTGATTCGACCAATTCATGCTCTGCCGGCTCAAGTGCTCCCAGCAGGTAGCCGAGCAAATGGTCACGCATTGGCTATTTCTCTCCGGAAAGGTGGGCGTGGTTCCACGCCTCGTTGAGTTTCAAAATGGCCGCGTGCAAGCGGCTCTTGACCGTGCCGACCGGAACATCCAAGATCTCGGCGGCTTCACGGTATTTCAGCCCCTGATAATAGATTAAAGTCACGGCGCTGAGCAACGTCGGCGGCAACTCGCCGACGGCCTGCCGAATCCAGTCGCGCCGCTCGTTGGCTTCGAGTTGGGCGACGGGACTGGTTTCTTTGCTGACGAGCAATTCCACCAGGCTGCCCACGTCCGTTTCGTCTTCGCCCATGTTGCGACGGTCGAGGCTCACCAGGCGATGCCGCTTGTTGCGTCGCTGAGCGTCGATCGCCTGATTCGTGGCGATCGTATACAGCCACGGCTTCAGCTTGCGTCCTTCCTCGAACTGGTCGCATTTCAAGTGGACCTGCAAAAACGTGGCCTGGAACGCGTCTTCCGCCAATACTTGATCGGCCAGATAACGCCGCAGATAGCTGAA